>JBASOB010000307.1:0-9755 GCA_049657865.1 Mobilitalea sp. | reverse complement strand
GATAAAATACTTCTCTATCTTGGGAGAGTGTCCCCAGAGAAAAATATTGAGGAAATCATCTCAGCAATGCCAAATTATATGAAGACTAGAGAGAATGTCAAATTTGTAATTGTTGGCAGCGGACCGGCACTAGAAAAGCTGGAAAACATGGTAGATCAGCTTAATCTGACAGAAAAATTTGTCTTTACCGGATCACAGCCTTGGGATAATATTGGATTGTTCTACCGTTTGGGGGATGTATTTGTCAGTGCATCAAATAGTGAAACGCAGGGATTAACCTATATTGAGGCAATGGCCTCTGGCTTGCCAATTGTAGCGAAGGAAGATAAGTGCTTAGAGGATATTTTAGAGGAAGGTCATAACGGGTATTCCTTTACGGATCGGGAAGGTTTATACAGAGGACTGGATCAGATACTGTTTTTAGATAAAAGCACAGATTATAGTAAGAACTCAATACAGAAGGTACAAAAGTATTCTGCAGAGGAATTTGCGTTTCAGGTTGAGAAGGTATACCAGCAGGTACAGTCGAGAGATCAAGTCTATTTAAGGCGACCTCTGACCGAATCGAAAAAGATTAGGGTAATAGGAGGAAGATTATGAAAGGAAAAGATGAGCTAGTACAGGAACCGATTTCTTTTGATCCAGTGATAACCAAAGAACAGATAAAAGCAGTTGCAGATCTTGCGGAAATCGTGTGGCATGAGCATTATGACTTGATAATCGGCAAGGAACAGGTCGATTATATGATTGGCAAATTCCAATCGGTCAGTGCCATGATTACGCAGATGGAAGAGGATAGTTACGAATATTATAAAATCATCAGTCCAACAGGAGATGCTGGTTATTTTGCCTTCCGCAGAGAAGAAGAAGGAATTTTCCTTAGTAAAATCTATATTTTGAGGCAGTTCCGAGGAAGAAATTATGCTAGGAAGGCACTGGATTTTATGGAGGAGATCTGTAAGACGGAGAATCTAAAGAAAATCTGGCTTACGGTAAATCGTAATAATGAGACCTCAATAAAAATATATGAGAACCTTGGGTTTAAAAAAATAAGGACGCAGGTTGCGGATATCGGGTCAGGCTATGTAATGGATGATTTTGTTATGGAAAAAGCTATTTAAGTGCAGAAAAACATGTGTTTGCTGAGTAATTAGAAAATGTAAGAAAATATTAATTAAATCGACAAGATTTTGACAACAAGGATGTGCTATAATACGATATGTAGTAGTGAATCTGCCATCATACGATATATAGTAGTGAGCTGCTATCATAAGATGGGTAATAATTGCAGCATAAGCTGCAAAAGGGATTGTTATAGTAAGGCAGAATTGATTCATTGACGGTAGCAGATAAGAAAGCGGGAGGAATGTAGAATGAAGACGTATCTTAGTAAGAAAATGGCTCTCATTATGGCATTGGTTCTAATTATACCAATGTTCTGGAATCAGGGTATCGTGGTAGCTGAGGCTGCAACAACACCAACCTTTAAAAACTCAAAAGTAACAATAGTTGGTGCGGATGAAACCTACCAGATGGAAATTTTGAATCCGGTAGCAAAAAGTAAATACAAATGGACTTCTTCGAGAAGTTCAGTTGCCACAGTTAACAGCGATGGGCTGATTACTTCCAGAGGAACAGGAACGGCAACAATAAAATGTAAGATTACCTATAAAACTAAAAAAACGAAAACGCTATCTAGCAAGATAACCGTTTCCATACCGGCAACGGATATTAATATTAACAATGCGAAGGAAGTAAATGGAGCACATTTGTTAACGATAGGAGAAAGATTCGACTTTAACAATGATGTGATTCCTGCTGGAACTTCTGACCAGGTATATTGGTCCGTAGGCGGAGGAGATGCTGCATGTATCACGATTAATGATGCAGCCAATGGTATCGTTACTGGAGTAAAAGCAGGCAAGGTTATTCTGAAAGCCACTGCAGCGATTGACTCTACAGCAGCATCAACTAAAAACAGTATTGTAAATGATGCAATTATCATTGAAGTAGTAGGACAGACCGCTACGGTGAATAGTGCTGATATTACAAACTCTTCACAGCTTACCATCGTATTTGACAGCCCAGTGGATGCTTCTACGGTTATCGGAACGAATAATGTATTATCTTCTAATATTGAAATAACAATGAGAAAAAATACCAAGAATGTTCTTGCAACAGACCCAGGTGTACTTACCGCCAGCTTATCCGCTGACTTAAAGACACTTACGATCACCGCTGCGAAATCTTTCTCCGGTGATTACGGTGTTAACATTACGAATAAGGTCTTAACCACAGATAAAATTGCAATTGAAGCATATTATAAGACGATAAATTATGTTGATGGAACTGGTCCAATTGTATTAAACTCTACAGTAGATGAAACCGGCATGATTATGAACATTAATTTCTCGGAAGCAATTGATATCAGTGCACTTGTAGTATCTAATGTAACAGTAACATCACCTTCCGGAGCGATTGCTGATAATACAACAATAGCTACCCTATATAATAAATTGAATTATGTATTAAGCACGGACAAGAAAACGTTATCCATAAATCTTTCCAAGATTGCAACATCGGATTATGGTAAAATATTCAGTGTAATATTTACTGGAATCAAGGATTTAGCAGGTAATGCATCATTCAACTACACCTCAACAGCAAGCTTATATACAGATTCAACGAAAAAACCGCAAGCTGTTTTACTGACAGTGACACGTACGGCATACAATACCATAACCGCCACCTTTAACCGTGCGATTGAAACAGGCGGATTCGCATATGTCAACAATGGTTCAGGAATTCAAGGCGTTGTCAGCACAACCAATAGTAAACAGGTAAATTATAAGTTATCAGAGCTAGAGGCTGGTTATACCGGCAGCATAAAAGTATCTCTTGGCTATTGGAATGCATATAATACTATGCCTAGCGACACCACAGCCAATACGATGCAGGAAAGATATGTTAATTTTACAGCGGATACAACTAGTCCGGTATTATTAAGTTCTGTATTTGATCCAGAGACTAGTATTTTAACTTTTACCTATAATGAAGAAGTTACTCTTGCAGCAGCCTCCAGTGTCTTCAGCACAACGCTTGTAACTGTAACCGACGATATTACACCAAGTACGAATGTTAGTTATACCAAGATCGCATATGATACGGACTTAAAGGTAATAAAACTACAACTGACGGGTATTACGCTTGTCGGAAATTATACCTTTACTCTAGAAAAAGGTTTTGTAACCGATAATTTCAAGAACCCAAGCCTTGCAAGATCAGTATCCATCAGCAATGCTTCAGCAAGTTCATCAGAGTTAAGCGGACCATATGCAGTTACCCAGTCCACAGCTAACTTAAGCGAAATCTATCTGGACTTTGCAGTTAAGCTAGACAAAGAATCGGCAGAGACGGTTAGCAATTACTTGATCTCAGGTGTTACCATTATCTCGGCAGTGGTAACAAAGAATACTTCGGAAACTGGCGCAACGGTACGTTTAACTGTTGCAGACGGAACAATTAATGTTACCGTTGACAGACCGCTTACAATCAAAGGAGTCAAAGGTTATAACGGAAGCTACTCCGCAATCACAAGCTTTACGAAGTCGATTGCCTTAAAAGATAACGCGAAACCAATTTTCATCGCTCCACTAGTATTTGATACTACATCAAAGAACACGATACGTATGAATTTTAATGAAGCAATTCAAGGAACCCTTACGGTAAAAGTAACACAGATTGGTTCCACAGTAGCGACCGAATATCCCAATACAGTAAATATATCCGGAAATATTGCCTATATCAATCTCACAACGATTCCGGCAAATGGGACTTACTTAAAAGTTGAGATAGTTTCGAATGCAATTACGGATCTTAGTGGTAATGTTTCTACACTCGCATCACCATATTTCGTAATGGCAACGTACTAGTAATCAGAGATAGATAAAGAAAGTTAAGAATAAGTAAAAGATGCTTCTTACTGATATGATTTATGATCAGTAAGAAGCATCTTTTGTTTGGGCATCATTAGTACATTTTATGAAATGAAATGAATGCAGGTACCGGAATATTCTGGTTCGAATTATTCGTGTGCTTGTGAAATTCAAATCATATGATAGACTACCCATCGTAAATTTAATATTTTTACTTATCGATCGAAGTTAGTTCCTTAATTAAAACTTCGGGTAAAGATATCACTTTCTTCTAATAAACTTTCAATCGTATCAAATCCAAGTTTGTGAAGTAGTTCAATCACGTAAGGATTGTCAATCGGAGTCGGGTAAGAAGCGTCATCTCCATAATTATCAACATTTATTTTCCCCTGTTCCTTGGAAATAAGAGCTCTCGGACCGCCAACGCAGCCACCGATGCAACCCATACCCTCAAAGAAGTTAGCAGTAGTATTGCCGGAAACCAGATCGTTGATCATTGCTTTACAGGCAACAACGCCGTCTGCCTGCTGCGTACGAATCCCGATGGTACGTTTGGGATTAATGCGAGCAAGGGTATCGCCCACTGCTTCGCTGACACCGCCGGTATGTGCATAGATTCTGCCGGAACGGGAAGAATGATCACTTTCTGACTCCGCGAGTTTTGAGGGATCAATTTCCATAACATTAAAGATATCTTGTACCTCCTGAAAGGTTAAGACATAATCAATTGCATCGGCGATATCTTTTTCCCTTGCTTCTGCTTTTTTGGCAAGACAAGGACCGATGAAGATGGTTAGAGCATCTGGATGAAGAACCTTAATGGCACGTCCGCATGCAACCATTGGGGATACAGCAGGTGGGACATGAGGAACAAGTTCGTGATAAATCTTGCGAATCATAGCAATCCACATAGGGCAGCAGCAGCTAGTTAGCAGATAATCGCTCTCCGTTTTAATCTTAGCATCAAACTCTAAAGCTTCTTTCAAAGTAAGGATATCAGCAAACAATGCAACCTCAATCATACCGTCAAAGCCGACTTCCTTCAAGGCACTTCTTAACTTTCCGGGGGTAACCTCTTCACTATACTGTCCAAGGAAAGCGGGAGCAACAAGAGCATAAACAAGTCCTTTATGTGCCCGGATTGCCTGAAGTGCAGGAATCACATCTTTACTGCTTGTGAGTTTCTTAGCTCGGCATTCTTGTATGCAGATAGAACATCCGACACATAATTCTTCATCAATCACAATCTCACCGGATTCTCCTGGATGAATTGCGTGAAACGGGCAAACCTTAACGCAATTCTCTTCTCCTTCTTTGCAGGTACATTCCCCTTCCTGCCAGACAATCGGATGTTTTTTGGGATACAGTAGGCAATCCAGCTGATGGGTATCATAAAGCTCCATCTTTTCCAAAAAATCCGAATTTTTTTCCCTTAAGGTCCTTACCAGAACATCATAATATAAATCTTCAAAAGTCTTCATGATAATCACCGTAATCCTTTCTATCAATATTATAAATCAAAAAAGAGGAAAAGGCTACTATACTTCTGGCTCTGGACACCGATAAATTAACTGGCGAATACAACCTGAAATTAAGGGCGCAGCAGTTATAGTGTTTTATTCTTTCATTCAATGCTTTACTAGGATTTACATTTGATTTATAATGGTATCTGTCTAGGGAGAAATCCTAGAGAAATAAACAAGATATGGAGAATAAAATTGAAAGAAAATAAGAATAAAAAATACAAAAAGCTTGGGTGGCTTTTGTTTATTACATATATTATCATATTGTTTTATTTACTGTTTTTCAGCGAAGCATTTAATAGAGATTTGTTGTTAGATAATTATCAATATAATTTAGAGCCGCTCAAAGAAATCAAACTGTTCTTCGATTACCGTGAACAGCTGGGAATGAAAAGTTTCATCATTAATATATTTGGTAATATATTGGCCTTTGTTCCTTTCGGGTTTTTACTGCCACACTTATTAAAAAGATATCACCGATTCTTTCCAATGGTATTTTTAAGCATGTTTTTCAGTTTGGCGATTGAATTAACTCAGATGCTGACGAAAGTTGGAAGATTTGATGTAGATGATATTATTTTGAATACCTTGGGAGGTATTCTTGGATATCTGATTTATGCTATCTGCAGAGGTATCAACTATTTAATTCATCCGAAGAAAAAAGATAAGAAGCGATCATAATCTCGTTAAAATATGTAGGCTAATAGAATCAAAAAACAGTGTGAGTCGATCGTTTCGAAAAATAGTTCATACGAGACAACAGTCTAATAAAAATGAGCCAATAGTCTCAAATAAATGAGACTGGTATGAGACTTTGTAAAAAAACTATGGAGGTAGATATGATAGTGAAACGTAATAAAGACATGATCCGATTTTCGGGCAGAAATCATACGGTAGCTGGAATCTGCTCCACCATAATAGGAGCAGCATCAGTTCTCGGATTTGTAGTTATCAGCTTTATATCAGGCTTTGCCCGTGGAAAAGGAAGTATTTTTCTTGGAGTAATTGGATTCTTGTTATTTGCTCTGGCGATTTCCGGATTCGTTATGGCATGTAAATCCTTCCGAAAAAAGGATATTTTTTATCGATATTCAATTATAGGCGTAGCATTGAATGGAATCATGATAATATTGATGTTCGTTATCTATCTGATTGGACTGATAGGTTAATGAAATGGTGAAAAGTACAGATTGGAACTTTCCACTTGAAGAAATTAGAAATTTGATCGTGAATATACGGAGATGGAGGCAATTATGAAATATAATATATTATTTAAAGAAGAAAATGAAGCAATCAAAGAAAGATATGATCTCGCGATGGAGCGAATTTTACTCATACAGCAGGAAGAGACCGTAGCAAAGCCTTATGATGATTATTTTAAAAGAACCGCAAAGTACATCGGCAGCATCAAAGATATCGTTATTTTAGTGCAGGAGGACCGGATCACGAACCTGTCCCGTCAAGAATTAGAGGAACTTAACCGCACCTTATATGAGGATATCGTAGGAGATCATTATTCTGTAAGCTATACAAATCCGTCTTATGCATCACAGTGCCTGGGCGAGAAATATGGTGTCTTGCTGTCTTTCCTTCAGACAGAGCTCAGGGGCTTAATTATATATGCATTTGAGAGCAGATTATATGCCTTGACTATTTATCTTGAACTATTTATTGAAATCTACAACTATTTTGAAGAAATGGATGAATATACGTATAAAGATGTGAAGAGAGCTATTTATGATTTTATGAGTGATTATTGCGAGCTGTTGATAGAGGACCGAATTCGTGAACTGCTTGATAATGATTTAACCTTTGCAAGGGATATCATTATGAACGCTGATTTGACGGATATCAGTTACCTTTATCATTTTGGGGATTATATCACGGACAATGAGATTTTGACGGCTGAATTCCTGAATTCGATGCCTGAGGAGCAAGTGAAGGCAATGGCAGATACCTTTACCGAAGGATATCGACTTGGATTTATCGCAAATCGCCTAGATTTAAGTAAGAAAAAGAATGTCAACATAAGATATCCACTCGGTTTTGAAAGAATGGTCCGATATGCAATTCTTAATTTTCGGAAGATGGGACTCGAAGCACACATATTCAGAGCGCAGTACAATGCAGTGAATAAGCTTCAGCATCTGAAAATTGGTTACCATGCAACTAGTCCAAACAGACAGTATGACTATGATCATCGTTTTGATATCGGATTATTTTTAGATAAGGAATATAAAGAGAAAAAACTCGAGTGCTATAAATACTCCTTAGAAAAATATAAGGAACTGGGGGCTGTTTATGCCGGACCTGCAGTAATTGAAGTATTTGGGGAGAAATTATTTGCTCCGGAAGATAAGAAAGAAGTAGTGAAACTTGATAAACGCCAGCAGAAAATATATGTGGATTATTACAAGGAAGAAGACTTCCTGAAACAAGAGTATTTAAAAATTGAAGAGACCAGTTTTACCATTATTTCGTATCCGATTTCAGAGATTGGCCCTAACTACAAGGAGATATTTGCAGCAACGGTGAAAGTAAATACCTTGGATAACGACAAATACCGTGGAATCCAGCAATACATCATTGATGCCCTAGATCAAGGGGAATATGTTAAAATTCTTGGTGCTGGTAATAATCATACCGATATGGTCGTACAACTTTATCCGATGAAGGATCCTTCGAAGGAGACTGTCTTCGAGAACTGTATTGCAGATGTGAATATTCCGGTTGGAGAAGTCTTTACATCGCCAAAACTTACAGGAACCAAGGGAGTATTGCATGTTCCTCAGATCTATCTGCATGATTTGGAGTACAAAGAGTTGGAACTTACTTTTGAGGATGGTAAAATTGTTGATTATCACTGTGGTAATTTTACCGATGAGAAGAAAAATAAGAGCTTCATCAAAGAGAATTTAATGTATAACAATGATTACCTACCAATTGGTGAGTTTGCGATTGGAACGAATACCACTGCTTATATGATGGGCAGAAAATATGATATCGCGGCACAGCTGCCTATCCTAATCGCAGAGAAGACTGGTCCGCATTTTGCAGTAGGTGATACTTGCTTTAAAATGGCAGAGGATATTAAGACCTACAACCCGGATGGAAAACAAATGATGGCCAAGGATAATGAAGTATCTCTTCTGAGAAAAACAGAACCTGCAAAAGCATATTTCAACTGCCATACGGACATTACGCTTCCCTATGATGAGCTTAAGGAGATAACGGTATACAGACACGACGGTACTACAATCCCAATTATAAAGGATGCAAGATTTGTATTAAAGGGTACGGAAGAATTAAATGAAGCATTTGATCAATAAACATAGATACCAAAGTTTGCTAGCAGAGAGAAAGGCATGGTTATTATTATGTTAAAAATTAAAGATTTCTCAAAAAGCTATAAGAAAGATAAAAAAGCGGTAGATCATCTGAATCTTACGATTGAAGACGGAGATATATTTGGATTTATCGGTCATAACGGAGCGGGGAAGACAACCACGATTCGGGCAATTGCAGGGGTGTTGGATTTCGAAGAAGGGGACATCTTAATCGATGGTATTTCTATCAAGGAGGATCCGGTTGCTTGTAAGAAGATAACAGCATATATTCCGGATAATCCAGATATCTACGAACATCTGTCAGGAATCGGATATCTAAATTTTATCAGCGATATCTATGAAGTGAATAAGTTTAACCGTGAGACTTTGATTGAGCGATATGCGGATGCATTTGAATTGACTTCTAATCTAGGAGATACGGTTGCCTCCTATTCCCATGGAATGAAGCAGAAACTGGCAATTATTGCGGCACTGATCCACAGGCCGAAGCTTCTTGTTTTAGATGAACCATTTGTCGGACTGGATCCAAAGGCTTCTCATACCTTAAAAACCATAATGGTAGAGCTATGTCAGGGAGGCAGCGCAATCTTCTTCTCCACCCATGTACTCGAAGTAGCAGAAAAACTCTGTAATAAGATCGCAATTATCAAGAATGGAAAGCTGGTATCATGCGGAACAACCGAAGAGGTTAAGGGTAATTCCAGTTTAGAAGAAGTGTTCTTGGAACTGATTGAGGTACAGTAGACTTGGGTGAGGAAAGGTGCGGTAGATTTCTATGAAAAAAGTTCTGCGATTATTAGGTGTACAGCTATGGGCAGTGCTGTTGGATATGCTTTCCCTAGGTAACGCCCCGAAAAAGAAGCCTAAGTTATTATTCGGAGGCATCTTCGTTTTTATCCTGGCAATGAGTTTTGTTTCCTTCTTCTATTGTTATATGATTGGAATTGGAC
>JBASOB010000306.1:0-1701 GCA_049657865.1 Mobilitalea sp. | reverse complement strand
TGTTAAAATGCAAATAGATACTATTAATGTAAAGACATACGTTAGACTTAAAAGAATGAAAAAATCATGGGACTTTTTTACTAAGGTATTCTTAGATGGCGGTAAAATATATGAACAAGTATTTATTAAAAATTATGATGAACCTTTTGAAAAGTTTGCAGAGCAGCTTTCTGCTTTTGGATTTAAGGAATTATTTCTGGAGGGAACTGAAGCTTTAGCAAATACAGGCATGTTTACAAAACTTGAAAAGCTTTTAGACAATAAGCTTATAGATTATGTTAAACGGGCTAAATATGTACCTTTTGGTATTGAACCTCTTGTAGGTTATTTAATAGCAAAGGATAATGAGATTAAAATTGCAAGAATTATTTTGGCAGGCAAGCTTGCAGGTATCTCGCCGGAACTTTTAAGAGAGAGGTTGAGAGAGACTTATGTATAAAATTTGTGTTATAGGAGATAAACAAAGTATCTTAGGTTTTAAAGCTGTTGGACTGGATACATTTGACTGCACAACGAAAGATGAAGCAAAACATACACTTCATGAAGTTGTGAAGGATGATTATGCCATAATCTACATTACAGAGAATGTATATGCTGAAATTAAAGATACTATTTATGAATATAATGAAATGCGTCTGCCAGCAATAATTCCAATTCCAAGCATGAAAGGTTCGCTTGGCATCGGTATTCAAAATATTAAAAAAGCAGTTGAAAAAGCAGTTGGTGCAGACATATTATTTAATAATGACTAAACTAAGTAATTTTATAAAATGAAAGCAGGTGATTTATTTAATGAGCCAAGGTAAAGTAGTAAAAATATCCGGCCCGCTAGTTATTGCAGAAGGAATGAAAGAAGCAGATATGTACGACGTTGTACGTGTTAGCGAACAGGGCCTGATTGGTGAAATAATAGAGATGCGTGGTGAAATGGCATCAATACAGGTATATGAAGAAACATCAGGATTAGCTCCAGGAGCTCCAGTTGTTACAACAGGAGCACAGTTGTCAGTTGAACTTGGACCTGGTCTTATTGAAACAATATATGACGGAATCCAGCGTCCTCTTGAAGAAATCAGGAAAATTGCAGGACCTAACATTACAAGAGGAATAAATGTACCTTCACTTAACAGAGAAAAGAAGTGGGAATTTGTACCTGTTGCAAAAGTAGGAGATAAAGTTCAAGCTGGAGATATTATAGGTACAGTACAAGAAACAATTATTGTGCAGCAAAAAATAATGGTACCTAACGGCATAAGCGGAACTATTGTAGAAGTTAAGAGTGGTAGCTTTACAGTTGAAGAAACAGTGTATGTTGTTAAAAAAGACAATGGAGAAAATGTTAATTTAACAATGATGCAAAAATGGCCTGTAAGAAAAGGAAGACCATATAAGGAAAAATTAGTTCCAGAAAGACCGCTTGTAACAGGTCAAAGAGTTATTGATACATTGTTCCCTATTGCTAAGGGTGGAGTTGCAGCCGTTCCGGGACCATTTGGAAGCGGAAAAACAGTAGTTCAGCATCAGTTGGCAAAATGGGCAGACGCAGAAATAGTTGTTTACATAGGCTGCGGAGAACGTGGAAATGAAATGACTGATGTTTTAATGGAATTTCCTGAATTAAAGGATCCAAGAACAGGCGAATCATTGATGAAACGTACTGTATTAATTGCAAACACATCTGATATGCCGGTTGCTGCACGT
>JBASOB010000305.1:0-1539 GCA_049657865.1 Mobilitalea sp. | reverse complement strand
TTCTATTGCTCCCCATATTCCAGCAGGAGTTGTTACTCCGGAAATTTTACGTAAGATTGCAGATGTGTCTGAAAAATACCATGCCCAAGCAATCAAAATGACCTCCGCACAGCGTATTGCTATTGTTGGGTTACTCCCCGAAGATGTACCTAAGGTATGGGAAGATTTAGGCATGGATCCTGGACATGCGATTGGCCTATGTGTGCGGAGTGTGAAAGTTTGTCCCGGCAATACATTTTGTAAGCGAGGCCTGCAAGAAACATTAGCTTTAGGAATGGAAATTGACAAGCGCTATCATGGGATGAAATTACCTTCAAAATTTAAAATGGGTGTGTCTGGCTGTCCAAATAAATGTGCAGACTCTGCTTCTGTGGATTTAGGACTGATGGGTACCAGCAAAGGTTATCATCTCTATGTAGGTGGAAATGGTGGAGTCAAGCCGAGGCAGGGGAACATTCTTTTAGAAAATCTTCAAAAAGACCAAGTTATACCAGCGATAGATGCTGTTATTGATTACTATAAACAAAATGGCAAACCTCAAGAACGGATTGGTCGTCTTATTGATCGAATAGGTATAGAAGGACTTCAAGAATTTGTAGAAAAAGCAATGCATTAAAGGTAAGTTATGTCAAACAATACTTAGAGGCAGTAAAAAGCGGTTGTAAATCAACCGCTTTTTACTGCCTCTAAATCTTTAATATGCGTTATTAATCTTCAAGGTGAATAGCATCTGTTGGGCAGCCATCGGCGGCTTCCTTAGCAGACTCTTCAACCTCAGTGGGAACTGGGTTTTTATAAGCTTCTGCTAAGCCGTCATCCTCCATCTTGAATACTTCAGGGCAGATGTCTGGGCAAGCTCCACACCCGATGCAAGCATCTTTGTCTACTGTAGCAAACATTATGTACCTCCTTCAACTAATCTAGGTATTATTCTACCCCAGTCGAAGCCGTCTATACTTTAATAAGTGAAGTATATAGACACTTTCTTAAAAAGTAGTAATGAAGTCTGTCTTAAAAACGTCTTAAATTATGCTTAATTGCCTCAATAATACTTTAATATTATCAGGTAACTATTTTGCGATAAAGCTCGATATAGTTCTCGACAATTCGTGCATAAAATAGCATTCCATTTGCATATGGAAAAGGGTGGAGTGTTTTGCGAATATATTAATACCATAAATATCCAAAAAAACCTTTTGTAATAAGTCTTTCTTCGTGATAAACAACTTATAACTATTCCCTTATTATTTACGATTTCGACATTGACCCTAACGTATAATAAGAGCACCGGACAGATGCACACGTTTTATAAGCTTTAAGATGAACCGGAATATAATTAAGGTAGGATGATGGCAGAATGGGTAACAAGATAAAAATAGTTGTTGCGGATGATAACCGTAGTTTATGTCAAATGCTACAGAACTATATCCAAGCCCAAGAAGATTTAATCATTGTAGGAGTTGCGAATAATGGTTTAGAGGCTTGGGAACTCATTCAGACTCAGGAACCAGATTTAATTATACTTGACTTAGTTATGCC
>JBASOB010000304.1:0-2889 GCA_049657865.1 Mobilitalea sp. | reverse complement strand
CAACTATGCGAAAAGACAGCACTCGTAGCAAAAGGAGACTTTACCGCGCGGACCTCTTGTGAAAACCATGATGAAATAGCAGTACTTGCGGATAGTTTTAATGATATGGCGATTAAACTTGAACAGCAGGTGAATAGTATCAGGCAGGAGCAGGAAAATTTAAGGAATATGGAGCTGAAACTTCTTCAGACACAGATTAATCCACATTTCCTATACAATACGCTAGATACGATTGTTTGGCTGATTGAGGGAAATAAAAATAAAGAAGCAATCGATATCGTGATATCACTGTCTGAATTTTTCAGAATCGTTGTAAGCAAGGGAAGAGATTTTATTCATATTTATGAAGAAGAAATCCATATTAAAAGTTATCTGGAAATTCAACAGTCCAGATATAAAGATATCCTAGATTACGAAATCAATATTCCAAAAGAATTATATCCCTATCAGATACCCAAACTTACCCTGCAGCCTTTAGTTGAAAATTCCTTGTACCATGGGGTTAAGATGCTGCGTGCCAGAGGGAAAATTACGGTAACTGGAGAAATGAAAGGGGAAGATATCTGCTTTCACGTAATTGATAATGGAGTAGGAATGGACGAAGAAGAGTTGCAAGCACTTAGAAAAGAGATTGAAATGCCTGGAAGTGCTCAGAGCGCAGGTTTTGGACTTGCTAATGTTAATGAACGAATCAAGCTGAATTTTGGCGATGAATATGGACTTGATATTCAAAGCAAAAAAGGAGAGGGCACTGCAATCACAATAACAATTCCAGCCCGTTTGCTGGAAAATGATACGAAAGTGGGGGAACTGCTCTGATATGAAAAATAAATTTAAAATTGTATTTTTGATTCTTCTCATAGAAGTAGTTGTACTTACCGGCTGCAGTCTGTGGCCAATGCAAAAACTGCAGTATGATGATGCGGATTATGTAGAAGATACCAATTCGGATCTGATTGTGGTTGGATTCTCACAGCTAGGATCTGAATCAGACTGGAGAACTGCCAATACAAAATCAATCCAGAACGAACTTACGGAAGAGAACGGATTTACGCTGATTTTTTCAAATGGACGGCAAAAACAAGAAAATCAGATAAAGGCAATCAGAAGTTTTATTTCCCAGGAAGTGGACTATATTGTAATTGCACCGGTAACGGAATTCGGATGGGATACGGTGCTTGAAGAGGCAAAGGAAGCAGGAATCCCAGTTATTATGATGGACCGAACCGTGAATGTAGCAGATGACAGCCTATTTACTGCAAGAGTAGGTTCTGATGTGTATGAAGAAGGTATTAAGGCTGGAGAATGGCTGGAAGAATACCTGATACAGGAAGCAGAAAACACTGTGATAACAGAATTTTCACCCCCAGAAGATCAACAGGAAGCGGAAATAGTTAATATTGTTATTCTGGAGGGAACGATTGATTCTACCGTACAGATTGGGCGGAGCGATGGATTTAATAAAATTGCCAGCCAACATAAGAATTGGAAGATTATTGCACATCAAAGCGGGGATTTCACTAAGGCAAAGGGGAAAGAGGTTATGGTTCAATTGCTTCAGAAACATAATAATATTGACATTGTTGTGTCTCAGAATGACGATATGACTTTCGGAGCGATAGAAGCCATTCACGAAGCTGGATTATCCTGCGGCGTTAAGGGTGATATTACTATTATTTCATTTGATGCAGTATCCGAAGCCTTTGATAGGATGGAGGAAGGTCTTATTAATGTAGATATTGAGTGCAATCCTCTTCAGGGACCGATGATTGCAGATATTATCGAAAGACTTGAAAAAGGGGAGGAAATTACCAAAGTATCCTATATCGAAGAGAAGGTATTCAGAGCTGAAAATGCTGCTAAAGATCGTATCGGGAGACAGTACTAAAAGGCATTTGATACTCAGAAAAGTAAAAAAACGTAAGAAAACCAACAAAAATCAGAAGAAACTTAACAAAATATATTTAGTGGCAAAAGAAGGATAAAATAAACTACAAAATCAGGAAATCTTTCCGTATTTAAAAACCTGGCTTTCTCTTAAAATGTGACAGTAACCAGATAATATTTTAAGGAGGAAGATTATGAAAAAGAAATTATTATCAGTATTAGTATGTATCAGTATGGTATCAGTAATGTTAGTAGGTTGCAGTAAAGCAGCAGAAACATCGGATGCTGTAACAGAAGCACCAAAAGCTACGGAAGCACCAGCAGCAGAGGAAGCAGAAACACCGGCAGCAACAGAAGCACCGGCAGATACAACAGGAGGAGTTATTACCGTTGGTTATGCACAAGTTGGACATGAATCTGACTGGCGTACAGCAAATACTAAGAACTATGAAGAAGTATTCAGTGCAGCAAATGGATATGATTTACAGCTGGTTGACTGCGATAATGATAATGCAGCTCAGTTAGAAGCAGTTCGTTCCTTCATCGAACAAGAACTGGATTACATTATTATTGCTCCAATCGAGACAGCTGGTTGGGATACTGTATTACAAGAAGCTGATGACGCTGGTATCCCAGTAATCATCGCTGACCGTAGTATCGATGCAGATGCTTCTTTATATGATGCATGGGTTGGAACAAACATGGTAAACGAGGGTATTACAGCTGGTAGTTGGCTTGCTGAAAATATGGCTGGCGCAGATGCAAATATTCTTGTAATCGAAGGTTCTGTTGGCGCATCCGCAACACTTGGACGTGCAGAAGGATTTAACAGTATTGCAAAAGATCATAGTGAATGGAAGATACTTGATTCTCAGTCCGGTGATTTTACTCAGAGCGGTGGACAGGAAGTAATGGAATCCTTCATTAAATCATATGAAGGTCAGTTCAATGTTGTTGTATGCCATAATGATAATGAAGCATACGGCGCAATGGATGCAATGG
>JBASOB010000303.1:0-7084 GCA_049657865.1 Mobilitalea sp. | reverse complement strand
GACTAAGAGAATGGATATATAATCTTATGTTCATCTTAAACTGATTTTTTCAGAAAGAAGGATAGAAATTCTCTTAGTAAGCGGAAACAGAGTATGAAGTTATGTTTCCGCTTGCTGCTAATTTATCATTTGGTTTCTATCATCTATCGATATAGAGGGGAGTGTGAAGAAATAGCATCTTCACATAGCGAGTATTAGCACTCACCCACATTCGCGGATTTTGACAGAATGGAGGACAATATGGATATTTGGCCTATTATAGTTTCGATGAAAACAGCTTCTGTATCAATCTTTATTACTTTTTTCTTAGGACTTTTTATTGCGAAGTTTATTGTTAACTTGCAAAATGAGACATTGAAAAATGTATTAGACGGTATATTAATCTTACCATTGGTGCTTCCACCGACAGTTGCAGGATTTATGCTATTATATGTATTTGGAGTTAGAAGACCCATCGGAAAATTCTTTTTGGACTTTTTTAGTGTGAAAATTGCTTTTTCCTGGGCAGCGACAGTACTAGCAGCAATCGTAATGTCATTTCCTATGATGTACCGTTCGGCTAGAAGTGCTTTTGAGCAGGTGGATCAGAACCTGATTTATGCAGCAAGAACACTTGGAATGTCAGAATGGAAGATCTTCTGGCGCGTCATAATGCCAATCGCGAAACCGGGAGTAATCGGTGGAGGAATCCTTGCTTTTGCAAGAGGGCTGGGTGAATTTGGCGCAACGGCTATGATTGCAGGTAATATTGCGGGCAAGACCAGAACCTTACCGTTAGCGGTATATTCAGCAGTGGCAGCTGGTGACATGAAGACGGCGGGATATTATGTGGCAATTATTTTAGTGCTAGCATTATTTATCATCATTTCGATGAATTATTTCCTATCAAAGGAACGTCAAGGCTATCAAAAGAATCAGAGATATACACATAAAAAATCTTCTTTTGTTTCTAAGTCGCTTGCGACAGGAGGTAAATCAGATGAGTCTGAGTGTTGACATTACGAAAAAGCACAAGAATTTTGTATTATCCGTGAAATTTGATACTGCAAATACTACACTTGGAATCCTTGGTGCATCCGGATGCGGAAAAAGTATGACATTAAAAGCGATTGCCGGAATCATTACACCGGACAGCGGTCGCATTGTACTGAATGATAAAGTGTTGTTTGACTCACAACTTAAAATAAATTTGATGCCGCAGAAACGAAAAGTCGGCTATTTGTTTCAAAATTATGCCCTATTTCCCAATATGACGGTAGAACAAAATATTGCGGCAGGCATAAATGGAAAAGCTTCGGAGAAAAAGGCGAAAGTTGATGAACTGATAGATGCCTTTCATTTAACGAAGCGAAAGGAACAATATCCAAGTCAGTTATCCGGAGGGCAGCAGCAAAGAGTTGCATTAGCGCGCATTCTTGCATCGGATACGGATATCCTTTTACTGGATGAACCGTTTTCAGCGCTAGATTACTACCTGAAAGAACAACTTCAAGAGCAGATGCTGAAGATGATACATAATTATAATAAGGATGTCATTATGGTTACTCATAACAGAGATGAAGCTTTTCGCTTTTGTCCTGATCTGCTGGTTATGGATCATGGAAATATAGTATGCGAGGGTAAATTGAAAGATATCTTCAAGGACCCCAAGTATCTGGTGGCGGCTAGACTGACCGGTTGTAAGAACTTCTCAAGAGCAGAGAAAGTCTCGGAGCATGAGATTTATGCTGCAGACTGGGAGATGAGATTACACATGGAAGAACCGATAACAGAGCAGCTGAGTCATGTTGGAATCCGTGCACATTATGTGAACGCATTACCGGAAATCAATGAGAACAAGGTCAATATATTCGAACCGGAATTCCTGGAATTAATGGAGGATCCTTTTGAAATCAATGTGATGATAAGAAATAAAAAGCATACAACAGATCATAACGATCATATAATCTATTGGACGTTATCGAAGGAACAGTGGTACGGTGAACTTCATGAGAAAGTTCCAAAGTATTTGGAATTACCGGAAAAAAATCTGATTTTATTAAGATAGCGTGGAGAAAATATTTCACAGCGTGAAGGAAATATTTCACAGCGTGAAGAAAATACTTCATAGCGTGAAGAAAATACTTCACAGCGTGAAGAAAATACTTCACACGGAAGAACAACTCGCACAGTGCTTCTCGTTCCTTGTTCTTCTAGGCGTTTGAGATGATGCTTGTATCATAAGGTTTGCAAGCAGAGAGAAAGGCATGGTTATTAAGATGGGACAACTGACACATTTTGATGAAGAAGGAAATGCAATTATGGTCGATGTATCAGATAAAGAGAATACATCGCGAGTTGCAGTTGCAAAAGGAAAAATATTGGTTAACACGCAGGTGATGGAAGCTGTAGTCAATCATTCTGTGGAAAAAGGTGATGTACTTGGGGTTGCCAGAGTAGCAGGAATTATGGCAGTAAAGCAGACTTCCGCTTTGATTCCGATGTGCCATCCGCTCTTTATCACAAAGTGTTCGATTGATTTTGAGATTGATAAAGATAATAATATTATTTATGTTCTATGTACCACCAAAACACAGGGACAGACCGGTATGGAGATGGAAAGTTTAACTGGAGTCAGTGTTGCACTTCTTACTATTTATGATATGTGCAAGGCAATAGACAAGACAATGGAAATCTCGGAAATTCATCTGGTATCAAAATCAGGAGGCAAGAGCGGAGATTTCATCAACGAAAAGTAGAACAAATATTGTGAAAGTAAGTTTTTCAATATGAAATAATTGGAGACACTATGAGAGACGGACGAAATAGAGAAATTGAATATATACGAATTTCAATTACAGATCGGTGTAATTTGCGATGTGTTTACTGCATGCCGAAAGAGGGGGTTTCCTGCATTGACCATCAGGAAATACTTACTTACGAGGAAATAGAACGCCTATGTAAGATTTTTGTTAAGCTTGGTATTCATAAGATTAAAGTTACCGGTGGAGAACCTCTGGTCAGAAAAAACTGTGATGTATTAATTGATAAATTACATAAAATCGAGGGCATAAAATCGATTACGATGACAACGAACGGAGTGCTGCTTCCTGACTATATTGAGTCATTGGTTAAAGCAGGACTGTCTGCAGTTAATATTAGTCTTGATTCTATGGATGCAGCAGCATATGAAAAAATTACAGGAAGCAATGAGTGGAGTAACACGATGGCCGGAGTGGAAGCAGCACTGAAGTACCCATCACTGCAGCTTAAAATCAATTGTGTACCGGTCAAGGGAATGAATGAAAAGGAACTGATTAAGATAGCAGAACTTGCAAAGAATCATGACATTCATGTTCGCTTCATTGAAATGATGCCGATTGGTCTTGGCAAAGACTTTAAATTTATGGGTGAAGAGGAAGTAAAAGAACTACTTGAAAAAAGTTTTGGACCCTTTACTTTATATTCGGAAATACTGGGCAATGGCCCGGCACATTATTATACGGTAGATGGATTTCAAGGTAAGATAGGCTTCATCAGTGCAAGAACGCATAAATTCTGTGACACCTGTAATCGAATCCGGTTGACTTCAGATGGGTTCTTGAAAACCTGCCTTCAGTATAATAGCGGCTGTGATTTGAAGAAGTTGCTCCGACTCGGTGAGACAGATGAAATGATAGAAAAAGTCATCAGAGAAACTTTACTTTTGAAACCGGACTGTCATCATTTTGAAGAAGAAATGAAAGATAATAAAGAGGAACAAAAAAATATGTCAAGCATCGGCGGCTGATAATATTGAGTGCATGTAGCCTAAAGTTTACAGGTAGAGAGAAAGGCATGGTTATTAATATGGGAAAAGTGGTTGCAGTATGTACCAGTGAGAGAAAAGGGACACAGAAGATAGATGTGAAGAAAGCAGAATTTATTGAAGACTTTGGAATTAAGGGAGATGCACATGCAGGAAAATGGCATAGGCAGATCAGCTTATTGTCAAAGGATAAGATAGATGCATTTCGTGCAAGAGGAGCAGAGGTGGAATATGGTGCCTTTGGTGAAAATCTTGTCGTAGAGGATATCGATTTTGCAAAGTTACCAATTGGAACAAAATTCAGATGTAATGAAGTGATTCTCGAATTGACGCAGATTGGAAAACAGTGCCACAGTGAGTGCGAGATCTTCAGACAGGTCGGTGACTGCATCATGCCAAGAGAGGGAGTATTTTCAATTGTCCTTCACGGTGGAGAGATTAAAGTCGGCGATATCTTGGAAGTGATTTAGTACAACATGGAAGTACTTTAGCATAAACAGAAGGAGCTGTAACTTTCCTTTCTGTAATTGATGCAAAGAATTTTGAATTTATGAGTGATATAAGGAAGGAGTTTCGTATGAGAGTAGCAATTATTACTTCAAGTGATTCTGGATATGTAGGTCAAAGAGAAGATCTCAGCGGTCCGGTGATTAGGGACATCGTAGAGCAGAATGGCTATGAAGTCGTGTCCACCATTATACTGCCGGATAAAATAGAGATGCTGATGGAAGAAATGAGCAGAATCTGTGATGAAGGCTTGGCAGATCTGATTCTTACGACAGGTGGAACCGGATTGTCCCCGACGGATTGTATGCCGGAGGCAACCGAACAGATTGGAGAACGCAGAGTACCCGGAATTCCTGAGGCAATGCGCCAGTACAGTCTGCAGTTTACAAAAAGAGCCATGCTGTCTAGAGCTGCTTGCGTTACTAGGAAATCAACATTAATTCTCAACCTGCCGGGCAGTCCGAAAGCAGTTAGAGAATGTCTGGAATATGTGATATCAGAATTAGAGCATGGACTTCTGATTATGTTGGATTTAACAAATAATTGTGCCAGAAAATAAGATGATTGATAAGATAAAAAGCTAATTCTAACATTATGAAAATCCCTCAGCAAAGAGCTGAGGGAATATAATTCATGACAAAAGTTTTTAAAGGTTGCATATTCGAGTGGTAATTGAGTAAAAATTTGTAAGAGTTAAGGTATTGAATAGTTATGATAATTTACATTAATAATACAACAGGTATGATTAGAATAATTGAAATATTGATAAGTAACTCCTGTTTCTTATTAAAAAAATATAATTGGCTTTTCCTTGGGTTCTGTTACCTGCCCGATGATTTTTGACCACGGGGAGAAGGCTTCCATACGGCTCAAGAATTCCTTGGCATCTTTTTCTGGTAAGGAGATTAAGAGACCGCCGGAGGTTTGAGGATCTAATAGCAGGTCCTGAAGATTTTGCGGCAGGCTGTTCCTACAGGTAAACTTGTCACTTAAGTAATCAAGGTTGTGATACATTCCTTCCGGAATGATACCCATAGAAGCAAAACCTAAAGCTTCTTCTATTTTAGGAATTTGATCGGTATAGATTTCTATTGTTTTATTGCTGCCGGAAGCCATCTCATAACTATGTCCGGTTAAACTGAAGCCGGTCACATCAGTACAGGAATGAACCTGTAATCCCTGCATGGATTCCTTGGCATATTTATTCAGGGTGGTCATGATGTCAATTATATTATTTAGCTGTGAGGCTTCAAGCATTCCAGCCTTTTGGGCAGTATTCATAATACCGATCCCGATTGGTTTGGTAAGAACTAAAACATCACCTGTATGAGCAGTACAGTTCTCGAGTATTTCACTAGGGTGAGCAAAACCGGTTACGCATAAACCGTATTTGGGAGTAGGGTCGGAGATGGTATGCCCACCTGCAATCACAGCGCCGGCCTCCTGCACTTTTGAATAACCGCCCTCTAGTATCGTCTGCATGACATCAATATCCAGGCAGGAGGGAAAGCACATTAAATTCATTGCAAGCTTTGGCTCCCCGTTCATCGCATAGACATCGCTGAGTGCATTAGCAGCTGCAATCTGTCCGAAACTAAAGGGATCATCCACCATAGGGGGAAAGAAATCTACGGTCTGAATCATAACAAGAGAATCATTTATTTTGTAAATACAAGCATCATCACTGGTATCAAACCCTACGAGTAAATTAGGGTCACTAAATTTAGGAAGCTGCGACAGGACTTTATGCAGAACTCCTGGACCGATTTTAGCAGCACAGCCGGAGGTTTTTACCAGGCTGGTCAGAGAAACATTTTTATTTGACATGGACAATACCCTCTCTATTATAAATTGAAAATACAATGGTTGAGTCATATGGTAATCAATGAACTGACACAACTTTATTATAACATTAATATACAAAAAATGAAATAATCATCGCATTTCGAGTGCGGGCAGCCGGAGGTACCTATGGATATAAAACAACTGGAAGCATTTGTGAAGGTAGTAGAGTTACAGAGTTTTTCCAAAGCAGCAAATAGTCTATTCCTGACACAGCCTACCATCAGCGCACACATTGTATCCTTAGAAAAAGAATTTAACACCAAATTGCTGGACCGTACAACGAAGATGGTACATACTACAGCTGCGGGGGAAAAACTTTATAAGTATGCTAGGGAAATCATTACCCTAAAAGAAGAAATCCTCCTGGAACTTGGGGGAGCACAGGCGGTAGAGAAACGAATTCAGATTGCTGCTTCCACGATACCCTCCCAGCATATGCTGCCGGAATTAATTCCGGCCTTTCAAAAAGAGAATAAAGATGTGTTCTTTACGATTGACACTGGAGACAGTCAATCCGTCATAGATGATATCTTGAAACATAAAATAGATATTGGATTTGTGGGAATGAAAAACAGGAATAATCGTTTGCAGTTTCTACCGTTTTATGAGGACAGACTGGTTATAATTACACCAAATACACCCTATTATGCGGAACTTTTAGCACAGGGATGCTCGCTTGAAAAGCTGATGATGGAGCCGATGATTCTTAGAGAAAGCGGATCCGGAACCAAGAAAGCAGCGGACAGGTTCTTAGAAGCCAAGAAGGTGGAAGCAAAAAGCTTAAATATAGTTGCACGAATTAACGATCAGGAAATCATTAAACGTTCTGTAAGTAAGGGGATGGGAATCTCTATCATGTCTAATAAATCAGCGATTGATTATGCGAAGGTCGGTAATCTGTTGATTTATGAACCGGAAGGCGAGCAGATTACAAGATATCTGTAT
>JBASOB010000302.1:0-2632 GCA_049657865.1 Mobilitalea sp. | reverse complement strand
CAATATCAGGGAAGTGTATGTATCTGCCGGAGCAGGCTTTGTTGTTGCCATCACAGGAACCGTAATGACGATGCCAGGACTTCCGAAAGTACCGGCCGCAGAAGGTATTGACGTAGATGAGAATAATAGAATCATAGGATTATTCTAGAAGAATATTATGAAACTATAGCATCGGGAATTTAGTCTTATAAGATTACTATATAATGAAAGATATTATAAAACAATAAGGTTTAATCTCTGTCCTCGAAACTGATCTCTATAAAAGAAATTAATTGAATAAATAAAAAATATTAACAAAAGGTCTGACTCTGATGAGCCAGACCTTTAATTTATCAATATAATATACGTCTATGATTATTTCCTGTCAAATGCCTGCTCGCAGTACATACAACGATAGACACCTTTTTCACGGTCCGTCAGTTTAAATACATGTGGCAGTCCCTGTTCAATCGATGTGATACATCTGGGATTCTTGCATTTAAGCACATTGGTAACCTTAGAGGGAAGAGACGGGTTCTTCTTCTCAACGATAACGCCGTTATCAATAATATTAATTGTAATTTGATGATCTAAGGCTCCAAGAATATCAAGATCCAGATTATCCAAGTTTCCTTCGATTTTAATGATATCTTTCTTACCCATCTTATTACTCTTGGCATTCTTAATAATTGCAACTGTATAGTCAAGATTATCGAGATTAAGATAAGAATAGATTTTCATTGCACCGCCAGCTTTAATGTGATCGATTACAATACCTTGGTTTATTCCACCGATATTCAGCATTATTTCACCTCCAATAATTCCATGATCAGAGCCATTCTTACATAAACTCCGAACTGAGCTTGTTTAAAGTATACTGCACGAGGATCGTTGTCCACTTCAACAGCAATTTCATTTACTCTGGGGAGTGGATGTAGTACGAGCATATCCTCTTTTGCATAAGTCATTTTATCGGCATCCAGAATATAAGTATCTTTCAAACGGATATAATCTTCTTCATTAAAGAAACGTTCTTTTTGAACGCGAGTCATATAAAGAATATCAAGTTCAGGCAAAGATTTTTCTAAATTTTTGACTTCTTCATATGGAATATGATTTGCTTCTATAGTTTCTTCTCTAAGATAAGTTGGAATTTTTAATTCCTCAGGTGAAATTAACACAAACTTAATCCCGGTATAACGTGCTAGTGCATTAATCAATGAATGAACGGTACGACCAAACTTTAAATCGCCACAAAAACCAACGGTTAGATTATCTAAACGTCCTTTTAGATTCTTAATTGTTAATAAATCGGTAAATGTTTGAGTGGGATGATTATGACCGCCGTCACCGGCATTGATAACAGGAATAGAGGAAAAAGAAGAAGCGACGTAAGGAGCGCCTTCCTTTGGATGGCGTATCGCACAAATATCAGCATAAGAAGAAATAACACGAATTGTATCGGCAACACTTTCACCTTTCGATGCTGAACTGGAATCAGCAGATGAAAAACCTAATACACTACCTCCAAGATTAAGCATCGCAGCCTCAAAACTAAGACGGGTACGGGTGCTGGGTTCATAGAACAAAGTAGCTAACTTTTTTCCCCGGCATACATCTGAATACTTTTTGGGATCTTGAATGATCTCTTCCGATAAAGCAAGAAGCTCGTTTAATTCGGAAACACTAAGGTCGGTTGGACTGATAATATGTTTCATAGACACCTCCATATGTGGTTGGATTTTATAATGAGTAGAAGTTCCATCTGAAACAGTGTCTCATTTGGAAGGAACAAGTATATCAATTCCTATTTCACAATACTTGGAAATGAAAGAGGGATTTATAATATCGTGTTTCTAACATGATATTGTAGTATAAAACCTTTCAAATTACAATCATTATTTTAGGTTGAACTAATAATACATTAATTTGACTATTTAATCTAAAATAAACTGACAAATGATTGTATTGTGGGCGATACGGAAAGAATATATTAAGAAATATTTGGGATAAATTTAAATATATTTACTCAATTGACAGATAATTACACGATATATGGTCTTTAAATGTGAAATAAATATAATTATGCAAAATAGTATTGACAAATCATTTATTGTAAGGTAAACTTAAATCATAACAAAGAGATGATAAACAAATCGAAAAAAATATTAGGAAAAGAGGTGAGTCCATTGAAAAGATAAGCAGGAATACCCATTGCAGAGACTAAGCGGTAACCCTTGTTTCCAATTAGTTGGAATTACAATTAATCGAAATTGGTGTAAAGAAGTAGATAGTTGCAACAACAATTGATTGAAGTTAATAATTAGAAAGATCATTATATTGGATATGATTAGCCGAATAGAAATTATTAGTATCATGTTTGGTAGTAGTAAATGGATATCGATGACTAATTGTAATTGATGATAGATCTGGATTAATTATTAATAGTAACATTTAGTTATTGATAAATTATAGAAATAATAGGATTGCATATGTAATCGTAATAACAGCATATGTAATAAGTTACAAATGTAATGAGTTAGATTGTAATATGATTCAAAAGTAATTAGTTACAAGATTAAATGTAAATAGTTTAAAGTAATAGGTTTTAGAATACATAGTTTAAAATTAATAAGATTTTAAAGTAATATGT
>JBASOB010000301.1:0-9477 GCA_049657865.1 Mobilitalea sp. | reverse complement strand
ATTCCACACAGTAACCCTGATCATATTAATAACCATGCCTTTCTCTCTACCTGCAAACTTTGGGCTGCAGGCACAAATTTGCGTGTGAAGAATCTTCACACTTTTACCTTGTTATTTATATTTTTTCTCAAATTCCAGCAGCCATGCAGCAGACTGCCCCATATCTTCTAATTGATTCAAGGAACCGAAATGTTCGATTGCAAAGCTGCCTTTATATCCCATCTGCATAATTGTAGTTAATATTTCCTTCATTGGGATACATCCACTCCCCACCGGCGAGGAATATAATTCTCGGTTTTTTACTATAAGTTTCGGCACTTCGCCCTCTTTCTTAAGAAAAGAGCGATCTTTACAATGGACATGCCTGATATATGGCTTCAAGATCCTAAGAGCTTCTGTCGCATCTTCTTCGCTATACAAGAAATTACCGGTATCAAACGCGCAGGTAAGCCCTGTAACTTTCTGCATAAACCATAACAGCTGCTCCGCTGTTGCAAAAGGAGCTATCTTATCGTCAAAATCTTCCATGCCTACGGTAATTCCTTGTTCTGTAGCATATTCTACTGTTTTTTGAAGGGCTTGCACCATGTTTAAAAGTGCATTATTTTTTATTACTTTCAATTCCTCTAATGTTGTATTTTGTGCCAACAGCTCTTCTTCACGCACGAAACCTGGTATTATGAGTATTTTATCAGCACCCATTCGTTTGGCCATATCTACGACCGAGTGTATCTTGGGATCCTTGCTATTATTACCAAAATCACAGAAGGCATAGATGCAGTTTACCGTTAGATCACTCTCTATAAGAAGCTTTCTTATCTCATCTTCCCTGTCCTGAAGCCTTGCATCTTCAATTTCAATGCAGGTGATTCCATAGGAACGAACGATTCCACAGATTTGTGCGAGGGATTTACCGGACTGCTTTGCCGCCTCTGCGATGTGCTCGTAAAATACTGATATCTTCATATGCTTCCTCCTAATTTCAATGTTGTTTTCACTCTCTTAATATTAACATTTCAGGCGTCAGCATACAACTTATTTGCACAGGTATGTTTTTATTTTTTCAAAATCTGTATTCTATTAAGGTAATCTTTATTCAGAATATCTTAGTATTATTTGCATCAGAGCTATGATATTAAAAGGATAGGGCAGACATCTATTTTACTGATGCCTACCCTATCCCCATAATTTCTACGCTTATTTTATTGAGCCTTATTGCGTTTTATTATTGTTTCTTTCTATTGTTACTTCTTTGCCTTCTTCTTTTGCCTTCTTCTTTTTACCACTTACTGCTCTATTATTTTTTGCTGCCCATGACACATACATTGCCGCCGATTGCTGTAAAAGTCATTACGACTTTATTGTCTGTCTCGTTGATCTGTTTGACAAAGACTCCTTTATACTCAACTCCATCAATTGTTATGGTCATATCAGCAGTTCCTTCTGAATTGCTCCAGGTTCCGGTCAGATCTCCGCTCACTGTTCCGTCACTGTATAATGCGATATTCTGAATTTGAGCGATACCGATTTCCTTCTTGGCAACGATTTGATAGTACATATTAGGCGTATGAACGACGAATTCATATTCCCCCACGACCTCTTTCTTCTCATATCCTGTTGCTGAAATGGTTTCTTCTGAATATTCGTAAGGTGCTGCCACCAACCAGTCGTCCTCTGTCAGGAACATCTGATGAACATACACTTCATGAGTTTCCGGATTGCTCTTCGTTCCACGCTGGAACCTGGTATGATATACTACATACATTTTGCCGTCCTCATCGAGCAAGATGGAGTTGTGTCCCTGCGCCACGCAGGTTTCTGTATTTCCAGTGAATTTATAAGCACCCATCAGACGGACTCCGATGATGGAGGTAAGGTTGTTGGTAGCTTTTGTATAGACCGAGGATTCACCCTTTTGGTCAACATAAGGACCCATGATTTTCTCCGAACGGAAAACCCTCATTTGATATCCGCCCTGTGCAGTTAACCCGCCATAAGATACAAAGAGATAATAATAATCTCCAAATTTGTTAATATAAGCACCCTCACCGGATACGCCCCATCCACCTGCTATTTTGTAGCCGTAATACTGATCGGATTCATTCTCTACCGTAGCAAAGGTATATTCATAGTCTCTGAGACCAGTTTCACTATCAAGTTTTATCATATATAATCCGCCAAACCAGGAACCAAAAACCATCCACAGATTACCTTCTTCATCATATTTGACATTTGGATCAATTGCATTCAGCTTTGTATTCTTGGTAGATTCATATCTTGCAATATCCGCATCCTCACCAAGTACTTGAGGAACATCTGTTTTTTTGACCGTATTCTTGCTGAATCCAGAATAGACAACTACTCCTTTATACTCATAAGGACCTTCAATATCATCTGCGGTTAAAAGAGCAATCGCCGAATTCCAATTATCCCCGTTCACGCTCATATACATGCAGTACTTACCCATAGCTTTATTATAAATTACATCAGGAGCCCATAGGTTCCCACCCAGGTTCGGATTCGATGCTGACTTGCAGTAATCTTCCCATAAACCTCCGAGCAGCTGCTCGTAGTCTGTATTGATATTATTTCGAAAGGTGGTCCAGTTCATTAAGTCCTCACTTTTTGCCCATGCCATATGAGAGCCAAAAATATAATACCTCCCATTGGCTTTTACAATAGAAGGATCATGAACACTGACTTTTGCATGTTCTACTTCCACGATTTCCGCCTCCTCCGTCACAAACACTTCCGGTGTCGGTGCAGCTTCCGTCATTGATTTTTGATCTGCCTCTTCTTGCGTACTATTTTCAGTAACAGCGGTATCCGTAGTGATCTCCTTCTGTTTACTGCATCCCGATAAAAATAGTGACATAATTAATGTTGTAATACAAGACATTACGATTAGTTTTTTTCTCATTTTAAATTCTACCTTTCTCGATTTTGCGTATGTTCTAAGAATTCCCAAATATTATAGTCTTGCATTTTTTTGCAAGACTATCGGCTCGCATGTTTTTGCAAGACTATCGGCTCGCATGCTTTTCGCAAGACTATTTCCATGTTTTCTTCGTAGAAAATTCCCGGCAATCTACCCCCAAGTACGATTACCATATCTATGTTTCTTTTTTATTGCCAAAAGCAGAAATTCCGAATCAGGATTTCCTTCTTTCGGCAGTAGTATATTGTGTTACTGATGATTATATACCGTATCACAATAACTTTCAATTCATACTGTACTATTTCGTTATAAAATGAATGTTTGTTGTAAATTTCTCTACCTTCATTCTCCCAAAGATATCTATCAATGAGTTTCTGTTGCCACTTTCTGCCTGCTCTAGTGGCAACATAACGATATACCAATACGCAAGCAATCAATAAAAGAGATTGTCCCAAGCATAATATGCTATGTGGAAGCAATCTCTTTATACAACAAATAATGAATTTTAGGCTACTCTGAAATCTAAAACTCTTTCTTTCTATAAATCCGTATCGATACAACATAAGAGATAGCAACTCCAGCAATTACAACGATTGGCAAAATGATTGCCATATTAGAGCTAATTACATACATTAATTTTACCAGAATTGATGGCACCTTTGCATTTACACCGCCTAAAACTCTTCTTGCAAGAATTATTATCATAAATGGAACAAGATATACCGCAAAGAAAATGAATCTTGCTTTTTCAACTCCAAGCTTCGTAATAAAAGGTAACGTAACGCTGTAGAATAAAATTACGACTGCCGCTCCAATCGCACAGGCGGATATTCCTGTAAAAGCAGAATCCGATTTTAAAGCAATATTCAAGATAACAGTAAATAAAAGACTGATTGTCGTACCGATTGCAGTTAACAACAGCATCATCAAATATTTGCCCTGAACGATATTTTCTTTAGAAACAGGCATTGTCAGCGCATAACTATCCCATTTTGCCATATCATCATAGGAATAGAGACTTAAGGTTAAAATTGCAAATACCATCGTAAAAATTCCACTGAAAAAACTCGCATCCTTTTGCATATAAGCCATAAAAATATAGAGCAGCGTGACAACAGAAAATATCTTTGCATTCTTCTTCAGGTTGATAAAATCCTTAATGATTAATCCTTTCATCTTATCGTTCCCCCTTTCTCCTGCTGATAAAAAGCATGATTTCCTCGATCGAGGTCTTATCTATCATGTAATCATGAAAATGCTTTTGAAATTCTTCTTTGTTGTGAATCATGACCTCCGCGCCAAAACTGTTTTCTCGTATTCCCACAATATAGGAGTGATCGATACCGGCCACCTCTTCTTTTTTACAGCGAATGACACCATGCTGATAGATGAGTTCATCCTTACTTTCGCTGAACACAATACTCCCCTGATGAATGAAGGTAACGTAATCCGCTATTTTCTCAATATCACTGATGATATGGGAGGAAATAAAAATGGTATGCTCCTCATCCTGAATAAATTCAAGAAAAATATCAAGAATTTCATCTCTTACCATAGGATCCAGTCCGCTGGTTGCTTCATCTAATATCAATAATTTCGAATGATGCGATAAGGCAATCGCAATGGAAAGCTTCATCTTCATTCCTCTTGAATATTCTTTAATTATTTTATTGTCAGGAAGCTGAAACGTCTTGAGATAATTCAAAAACAAGGTTTCCTCCCAGTTGAAATAAATATTTTTCATTACTTGATTAATGTTTTTCGAAGTTAAGTTATCATGCAGGTTGCTTCCATCAAAAACAACGCCAATCTGTGCTTTCAACTCTTTTGGAAGATTTTTGGCATCGGCTCCTAGAACTTCAATCTCACCTTCCTTTACCTGAATCAAATCCAGAATTGCTTTAATCGTTGTCGTTTTTCCTGCTCCGTTTTCTCCAACAAATCCTACGATGGATCCCTTGGGTACTGAAAAACTAATTTTATTCAGCGAGAAATCTTTATAGTTTTTTGTTAAGTTCCGAATTGTAATTGCATCTGCCATCTCTATACCTCCTCATATAATAATCGAATTATCTCTTGAAGTTCCAGCGAAGTGATACCACCTGCTTTTGCTCCAGTAACGGCTTTATTTAAATGATCCTCAACAATTCTCAGCTGTTCTTCCCGAACAAATTCCATATTTTTCTCAGCTACAAAACTTCCCTTGCCAACTACCGTATAGATAAACCCATCCCGTTCAAGCTCTTCATATGCCCTCTTGGTGGTAATCACGCTGATTCGCAGTTCTTTCGCCAACATTCGCATCGAAGGAAGCATGCTTGATGCTTCCAGCTCTCCACTGATAATAATCTGCTTAATCTGTGCTGTAATCTGCTCGTAGATTGGCTTTTCACTGGAATTGCTGATTATGATATTCATTGGTTCACCTCCGTAATGCTACATTGTATATACTTGATATACACACTATATCACCACATATACAACATGTCAATAAGAAATAATCGATTCTGATAGAATGTAAGAAATAAAGTGGAAATAAACAATTCTATAAAATATAAGAAATAAAGCGGAAATAAACAATTCTATAAAATACAAGGTATACATAATTCTATAAAATAAAAACAGATACAACACAAATTAAAACCGTCCCTCATTCCTGTAAGGAAAGTTTCTCAATTTGTCTTGTATCTGCATTAGGGAAGTATTGCAATTTATCCTGTATCTATTATTAAGTAAGTATATCCATTTATCCTGTGTCTATTATTAAGTAAGTATATCCATTTATCCTATGTCTATTATTAAATACCTATATCCCTTTATTCTATATCTGCTTTTTATAACGATTCATACAATTAGATGGATTCCGTAATAAGGACACTCTCTAATTACATTACCCCAACATAAGCCTTTACTAATTTCAACGTATTTTCAAGTGCGCTCTTATGAGTTCTCTCCATTCCATGGGAGGCATGAATTCCCTGACCAATCAGCGCACCTCGGATGTCATTGCCACCCATGAGTGCAGCCGATACATCCGAGGCATAATGTGGAAATACATCTACCACATAATCAAGTTGATTGTCTTTTGCCAAGGCAATCAGGCGATTTGTCATCTCATAATCATACGGTCCGCTAGAGTCTTTCGCACAGATAGATACGGAATACTCATCACCATTAAGATCATCCCCAACTGCTCCCATGTCCACTGCAAGAATTTCATTGATTTCCTCCGGCAGCCAGCTTGCGCCAAAACCTACTTCCTCATAATTACTGATTAGTATTTTCAAGGTTTTCTCCGGCATCCGTTTTGCTTCGGACATATCTTTTAGTAGTCCAAGTAGCACTGCAACGGAAGCTTTATCGTCTAAATGTCTGGATTTAATGAACCCTCTATCTGTATATTGAAACTGTGCTTCAAAGCTGACATAATCACCGCTATTAATTCCAAGCGTCAATACCTCTTCTTTATTCTTAACAATTTCATCAATTCGGATGACCATATTCCGCTCCGAGCGTTCCAGAGTTTTCGCATCATCATAACTATGGACAGAAGGACTTTTAATTAGGATGGTCCCTGTATACGTTCTGCCGTCTCTCGTATGCAGCTTGCAGTAACTTCCTTCTACACTATGCATGGTATATCCACCGACCAATGAGAAAGTGATGGCTCCCTCACTGCTGATGGATCGAACCATAGCACCCAATGTATCTACATGCGCTGATAAGCCGATGGTTTCCGCACTTTTTCCTGTGGCGGTAATAATCAACCCACCCTTTTGACTATATTCAGATTCAAATCCTAAGCTCTCTGCCTCTGATTTCACGAATCCCATCACTTCTTTCGTATAACCGGAAGGGCTCGGAATATTAACAAGTGTTTCTATTGCTTTAATTATATATTCTATTGTGTCCATTTGTAGTCTCCTCGTATCATTGTTTTAGAATGCAAGTATCATTATATTTCAATCAATACGATAAAACAAGGTAAACCCTCGTTATTATTTCAAGATAAACCCTTAGATGATCCCTTGTTATTATTACAATATGAACCCTTAGATGATATCTTGTTATTATTACAACGATTATCACTCCTGAGCTGCAAAATCGACTGATATTGTAATATTATCAACTTCCTCTACTCACAAGACATCTTTTATTCACCTAATTTTCATTCTTTATTCACTATCTTTACGCAGAGCTTTCACACTTATTTTTTATGATTACAGCACGAAAGATGTGCTGGATTATACCTCTCTACCAAGCGCAGCACCCTCTTACCACGACAAAAAAGGAAGGTATCCATCATGACGACACACAAGAAGACTCGAATTCGTAAATTTATCTTTTCTATTAAAGCAAAGGTTGCATTGCTCTGTACCTGTTTTATTATTATTGCAATTGCAACAAATTATTCATTTTTAATGAAGGTAAGCAAAACTAGCATTGAAAATAATACCGAAGTAACCATGGAGGCTTTAGCTGATTCTTATAGCAGCAGTATCTCAAAAGCGGTGCAGCAGGTCAGTCAGTCTGCTAACTTTATGATGACCTCCTCCGCTATTTCCACTTTTGTTACTTCCGGTGGTACCGGAGACACTACGGATGTGGAAGAATTAATCAGTATGTTTCTAAGTACGAATACTTCCTATGAAGACATCAGTATTGTAGATGCTGAGGGTATTATTCTATATAGTTCTAACAATGATCTTGTTGGAACTGATTTATCCAAGGAAACATATTTCACGGAAATGGTATCCAGCGGACTAAGCTCGCAGGGCAATGTCTTTTCCTCCGATAGTTCCGGTGATGCCTGCACCACTTTCGCAATACCGCTTCGAGATGATATGCAAATTGTCGGAATCGGAAGTGCTACTATGTCAGCACCTCCAGTAACAGAAGGGACTACAGATACAGCAACAACTACTGCTGATACTACAACTTCTTCTACTGACAGTACAGTTTCTATTGCTGATAGTGCTGTTACTCCTACTGACAGTACTCTTCCAGCGGATCAAGGCGCCTTGGTAGATTTAAATTCTAACGAAACAGCAGTTACCGAGTTTACCGGTGCCATTGTAACAAATGTTAAAGTATCTGAATTTGGAGACTCTTTATCCGAACTCACCGTTGGTAATCATGAAACCGGATATGCTTATCTCCTTGACTCAGCAGGCACTTATGTCTATCACCCTGAGGCAGCACTGATTGGTACAACGGTTGATGTGGAAGAAATAAGTGCTATTATATCTCAGCTTCAGGCAGGAACAGCATCTGATTCAAGTTCAGTCACTTATTCCTATGACGGCGTAACTGAATATGCCGGTTATAGCATTGATACCGACACCGGCTGGATTTTATTTATTGCAGCCGATCAAGCCGAAGTATTGTCCGCCTTAGACGATGTTACTTCCACGTCTCTGCCGATCAGTCTTGTTCTTATCTTTGTTCTAACGATTCTTGCCTATTTATTTGCAGGAACGATTACGAAACCGATCAAAAAGATTACTTCACTGATCAATAAGACCGCAGAGTTAGATTTTACGACAGATGATTCCTTTTCTTATCTATCCACAAGAAATGACGAGACCGGAGAAATGAGCAGAGCCATTGAACGGATGAGGGAAGTCCTTAACACTATACTTTCCAGCATCAGCAAAGTCTCTAGCAATATAGATGAATCTTCTAAGAACCTTACTGTGATTTCTCATTCCGTCAATGATCATGCTTCAGATAATTCTGCTACTGCTGAAGAGTTGTCCGCGAGCATGGAGGAAACTGCTGCTACCACGGAGCAGATTTACACTTCCATTGAACAGATCAGTGATAATTCCAAAGATATCAACAATAAGGTAATGTTCGGAGCAAAGTTATCCACCGATTTGATTACCCGTGCTCAGGAAATGAAGATGACCTCTATCCAAGCTACCGAAAATACAAAACAGATTTATGCAAATGTAAAGCAGAGAACAGATCTTGCTCTTGAGCAATCGAAAGCAGTAGATAAGATTCAAATTTTCACTAAAACCATTCAAGAAATAGCAAGCCAGACAAACCTGTTAGCTTTGAATGCCTCCATTGAAGCTGCACGTGCCGGAGATGCCGGACGCGGTTTCTCTGTAGTAGCCAGTGAAATAGGAAATCTAGCCAGTCAATCCTCTCAAAACGTAACTAACATCACCAAAATAGTCGACGAAGTATACCTAGCGGTAGAAAACATGTCCCATACCCTTGAAGAAACCCTTACTTTCTTAGAAAATAACGTATTAAAGGATTATGCAGAATTTATCGATAGCAGCGAACAATATAATTCCGCAGCCGTAACTATTAATGATACTATGGACGGAATTCATTCTCAAATCAATCTACTAGATACCAATTTACACAGCATATCCGATTCCATCTCCGAAATAAATTCTATGGTAAATGAATCCTCCTGTGGTGTAAATGAGGTAGCTGAAAAGAATACCGACATTGTTGCTTTAACCAATAAGACTCAGCTTATGGCACAGGCAAATACTGATTATGCCAACGGGCTGAAA
>JBASOB010000300.1:0-2472 GCA_049657865.1 Mobilitalea sp. | reverse complement strand
AGATTGAAGTATACGGTTATGGTGGAATTTAGAGTTTTCCATTGCTGATTTTACCCAATCTTGATTTAGCATATCAGTCATATTGTAATAAAAAGAGTGCATTAAAACGGTCACTAACCTCTCCATTACATTATTGTGAGTTAAACGGGCCAAAGTGATGTGGAACTTACGATCACTTTTTAGAAACTCTGAATCGCCATAAAAAATCGCTAACTCAGTTTCCTCAACACACTTTCTTAATTCAGTTATATCTTCAATAGTTGCATTAGAAACGACCATTCGAATTGCCTCTGATTCAACTGCTTTTCGTGTTTCATACCAATCTTTTAATAAAGTTGTTTTATCACTGATATCAGCCAGTCCTAAAGGATCGCTAGAAAATCCAGGGTGATCCGTTACAAATGTTCCTGTCCCACGTCGTGTTTCAAGTACCCCTTGGGCAACTAATGCTTTTATTGCTTCACGTATTACAGGGCGAGAGACTTTAAACTGTACTGATAATTCATTTTCTGTTGGGAGTTTTTCTCCAGGCTTATATAATTTTTCTTCCAAAATCATATTTCGTATATTTTGCCGGATCTGTTCCGATCTCGGTTTCGCCAATTTAATTGTACCTCCTGTTCAGTTGTTAATAGCCACAATTATATCATGAGTAATTGAATATATTCAGAAAGATTATGTTAATTGGTTAACGAAATGAAAACGATATATTTAATGGTTTTGCAATTGAATACGTTATGACCTGTGGAGTATACTACCTTTAAGTTGTAATACAACTCAAAATAAATAATAACGAAGGTGAATGTGATTTGAAAGTAGCTATTATTGGCTCCGGAGCGATGGGAAGCCTTTATGGTGGAAAGTTATCTGAGAAAAATGATGTTTATCTAATAGATGTTTGGCATCAACATATTGATACAATTAACAAAGAAGGTCTTACTACTATTGAAAATGAAGGGAATAAAATCAAGAGTTATCCAAAAGGTTTTTATAGCTCATCAGGATTACCCATAATGGACCTCGTATTAATATTCGTGAAATCTATTAATACGAAAGAGTCGATTATGCAGTCAATAAACCTTTTTGGACCAAATACGATTGTGCTTACGCTTCAGAATGGTTATGGAAATGATCTTGATATCATGGAAGCAGTTAAAGCTGAAAATGTGATTGTTGGAACTACGAACCATGGCTGCACAATTGAAGCTCCCGGCATTATTTACCATGCTGGATCTGGATTTACCACAATCGGGTCAGTAGCTGGGAATAAACAAACGGCGGAAATGGTAGCGGCAATATTGAGTGACAGTGGTTTTGAAGTTAAGATCAATGAAAATATTCAGGAGCTGATCTTCCACAAATTACTGATCAATACAGGAATAAATGCTATTACAGCAATATTTAATGTAGATAATGAGATGATTCGAAAAGATCCTAATCTCTGGTCAATTTCAAAAAAAATAGTTATAGAGGCAATTGAAATTTCTAAGCTGAAAGGTCTGAATTTTGACCAGGAAGAAATTTTCCGTGATATTGAAGGTGTGGCAATTGCCACAGCTAAAAATCATTCGTCAATGAGAACGGATGTTTTGAAAAAACGACAAACAGAGATTGATAAAATTAATGGAGCATTCGTCGCAATTGCGAAAGCCAATGGAGCAGATGCCCCATACAACGAAATAGTTACTGAAATGGTTAAATTTTTAGAGTCGCAATATCTAAGTCAATAAAAATTAACTATTAAGATAGCGGAAAATGTTTAATTGTTAAGTGTGATCCACAAAAATAGGAGGATGGGAATATGAAACAGAAAATGACGGTGCTTGATTTCAAGAAATACAAGGAGCAGGGAAGAAAATTCGCGTATGTAACTGCATATGACTATACAACAGCAGGGATCGTGGATGATTCAGAAGTAGAAGTCATACTGGTTGGTGATTCACTTGGTATGGTTATGCTTGGTTATGATGGTACAACATCTGTAACAATGGATGACATGGTCCACCACATCAAACCAGTTGTAAAAGGAGCTCCGAATACGTTTATCGTCGGTGATATGCCATTTGGCTCCTATAATTCTTCCGTGGAAAAAGCTATAGAAAATGCAACAAGGCTCATAAAAGAAACGAATTGTGATTGTGTAAAACTCGAAGGCGGACAAAATTTTGCCTCAACCGTAAAAGCAATAGTTAATGCTGGAATTCCAGTGATGGGGCATATTGGGTTAACACCTCAAAGCGCTACACAGTTGGGCGGCTTCAAGGTTCAGGGCGGAACACCGGAATCTGCTATGGAAATAATTAAGGACGCGAAGGCTTTAGAAGCAGCAGGGGCTTTTTCGATAGTTTTAGAATGCGTTCCTGTGGCGGTCGGAGAAGCAGTGACAAAGTCTGTTTCGATTCCTGTGCTGGGCATTGGTGCTGGTCCCCATGTTGATTGCCAGGTTTTAGTTTTACAAGATCTGCTGGGAAT
>JBASOB010000299.1:0-10954 GCA_049657865.1 Mobilitalea sp. | reverse complement strand
TAGCAATCCTTTATCTTTACTGTTTTTGTGGTTGTACCGGCACTCTCGTGCCGTTACGGTTCGTGACATGCCTTCCGGCACGTCTAATGAAATTTCATTCGGCATCCGAGGATGCCTCATCCGGTTAGGGATGGTTCTTTGAAGCCCATGTGGAGCTTCAAATTTTTTAGAATTTTCAAGGTTGTTTCACTGTTCAATTATCAATGTTCATGTATATGATTTTCAGTACGTTTGTGCACGTTTTCTGTGTGCAATATATACATTTATTATTCATATATCTTTTGCTGTTATGCTTGTTCGCATCAGTGTTTCTTACGCGCCGTCAACTTTTTTAGTTTAACACATGTGATGTGTTATGTCAACCACTTATTTAATTTATTTTTAATCTTTATTTCATTTATATTTCATATATAAGTGGCCGCTCATTAACGGTGGAGCTTTATTGTACCTTCTGAAAAGACAAATGTCAATCCCTTTCAATAACTTTTTCTAGTTAATATCCTCTAGCTCTTGATCATCCAATTCTTCCGCGTCTATATTCATGGTATGTAAGGATCTTCTCTTCCTTCTTGCTTCTTCTGAATACTCCATGATATAGTCTTTAATCTCATTAGAATGTCTAATATGTATCAGTACTAATTCTGGATGAGTCGTGTCTCCAGTATAGCAGGTAATGGTTCCAAGTTTGAATATACGTTCCATCAAACTTCTTGTCAATCTAACATCTTGAATCTTATACATATAAGCATCATCTTCCGTAATACTTAAAAATCCCGATGTAATGATAATCTTTTCCTCTTCAACGGAATATTTAGTGAAACTAAATGGTAATCCAAAAAATTTGATACGCTTTCTTTCTACAAAGCTCATAATTTCCTGCCCTTCTATAACTTCTTATTTAATTTCAATTATTTTTGTTTTATCATTTTTGAAAATTTCTAAGCTCATGTTAGAAATGTTGATATCGTTCGGAATCTCAAATGCCAATAAGACTTCTTTACTTTTCCCTTTTTCGAGGGTAACCTTTAAATAATGCATGTCATTTTCCAGTACTGTAAACAAAGGTTCATATTGATTATTCTTTCCTATACTAAGAAGATAGTTTATGTCTGCTTTGTTGAAATCCAATGTTTGTTTTTTACTTGAATTATTTGTTATCGTAAAGGAAATAAACAAAAACTGATTTCCTTTATTGGGAGTCATCGTAAAATATGCATTTTCCGAGTCTTCTGGATAGTCATAAGCCACTTCAAATCCACTATAATCAATTACAAAATCTGTATTTCCAACAATTTCAGCTATTGAATATTCTTTTTGAACAGGAGTAATATCTTGCGCTGTATTCACATTCGTATCCGATTGGATTGCTTCTGTTGTTATGGGATCAGCTTCTCCACCAGCCTCTTCTTCAACTTCTTCTATCGACATATCTGTGGTAAGATCAGTCTCAGCAATTAAACTCTGATCATAATTTTTATCACTTTCCAATAATAGATCTGCAAAATATTCTGCTGCAGCATCGCTTTGTTGTTCATTTGCAGAATATTTTTGAATACATCCGGTTAAGGAAAGTGTTAACAAGATTAAAAGCCCTAACCTCAGTCGTTTCATTATAATTCCTCCAGTCAAATCAATCATTTTGTGTGTGGTTATAAACCAGCCTGTACAAAATACATATTATCACTAAATTCTATTTTGGGCAACAAATATTCTATTATGACCTATACCAATCAAAGAAAACAAAGAAACTATCAAAGAAAGGAAGAAACCCAATATTAGTTCAGCCTTTTCTTTCACTCTTTTCACGATGTCTCTTTGGGAAATTATATTACAAAAGGATAGTTTTTATTCTACCCTACTCCGGTATGAATAAAACTATCCATTTAATATGCCTCTATGATGAAGTATCCTTTGTAGCAATTATTTCTTTAAGTATCTTTCCTCTGTTTTCGAAACCGTTGTTTATCAACATCTCAGTTTAGGCTTTTGTATCAAGTTCAAACCAGAACTCAACACCTACGGAGCGGTTAAATACACCACACTCCTGATTCATAGAGTTCATGATTGCTTTCACAATAGAGAGACCTATTCCACTGCCGCCATATTCTCTAGTTCTTGCCTTGTCCACTTTATAGAACTTAATCCATATCTTATCAATATCTTCTTCGGGAATATTTTCACCTGTATTGAAGACTGCGATTCGAACTTTGTCCTCCAGATGTATTATTTTAATTTCAATAATTTTAGCTCCCTCTACATGGTTTAATGCATTGCTTATATAATTAGTCACAACTTGTTCAACCATATACACGTCCGCCCACACATACACGGGTTCTGTATCTTCAAAATAAAGCGTAACTTCTTTCTGTTTAAACAGAATATCGGTAGCTCCGATTATAGATCGTATTAATGCTATAATATCAAAACGCTCAAAGCTGATCTGATTATTTCCAAATTCAAGTTCGTTAAGGCTGAGCAGTTTTTTAACCATCTTATTCATTTTATCTGCTTCATCCATGATTACTTCACAATAGAAATCACGGCTTTCCGCGTCCTCATTGATGTTTTCTTTCAGTCCTTCTGCATATCCTTGAATCAGTGCAATCGGAGTCTTAAGTTCATGTGAAACATTAGACAAGAACTCTTTTCTCATTTCATCTATTTCAATCTTATGTTGAATATCCGTAGTTAACTCATTATTTGCCATCTTCAATTCAGAAATTGTTGTTTCAAGCTTGTCCGATAGCGAATTAATACTATTACCAAGTTCTCCAATTTCATCATCTGCTGTCACATTATACTTTGCATCAAAATCAAGATCCGACATTTTCTTAGCAATTCCAGCCATAGCAAGAATCGGTTTAGTAAAACTCTTGCTGATAAAAAACATTGCAATTGCACCAATCAAAGCAGCAAAAGTACCGATATATGCCAGAAAATTATTTGCTATTTTAGCACTTTCTTCAATGCTTTCCATATTGGAACGAATCATTATTACAGTATCATTGTCTTGATAATCCGCAATATCGTTCTCAAACAGTCCCATTAAATATAAATAATTTGTGTCTTTACGAATATCATGTAGACGCATGATATAAAATCTATTGTTCTCCTCAAGAATTACTTTGTCGTTAATATTATCATTTACTCCTTGGAACAAAAAATCCCAAAACATATTTCCATTCCCGAGATCCTCCTGTGCCGGATAACTAATGGCAAGATCTTTATATACATAAATATCAACATCATATTTTGAAGCTAATCGTTCCATCTTAATTGTGTCTTCTTCCGATAGCGTAGTTACTTCACTGTCTGTCTCAGTATCAGTATCACTGTCCAAATATTCGTCATATATGATTTTTGTTTCTTGGTATGCCTGATTCAGAGCTTTCATTTTAGTATGAACATAATACTCGTTTAAAAATGTATTATTCATGAGCCAGGTAAATAAAATGGTTGCTACTACCATGGCTGTTAACAGTAATGTTAATTTAACACGCAGGGAGCGTTTCATGCTTCTACCTCAAACTTATAGCCTAATCCCCAAATTGTCTTGATATAGTCACCTTTCTCACCCATTTTGCTTCTTAACTTTTTCACATGGGTATCAATGGTTCTTGCATCACCAAAATAATCATAATTCCATACGCTATTTAATATTTTTTCTCTGGACAGGGCTACTCCTTGATTTGTTATAAAGTAAGTAAGGAGTTCAAATTCCTTAAAACTGAGTTCGATTTCCTCGCCGTCAATTTTAACCTGATGTGCGGATTTATCAAGTACGATTCCTCCAAGTTCAATCAGTTCCTCATCCTCTACCAGTGTTCTTCTGAGTACTGCCTCTACTCTTGCGACAAGTATCTTAGGGCTAAATGGTTTCGTAACATATTCATCTACGCCTAAATCAAATCCCTGTAACTCATCTTTCTCATCACCCTTGGCTGTAAGCATTATGATCGGTACTTTAGAATATTGGCGAACTTCTTTACATACCTGCCATCCATCCATCTTAGGCATCATCACATCTAATATAATTAATGCAATATCTTTTTTTGCAAAGAAGATATCAATTGCCTCTTCTCCATTTTCTGCTTCAATTACATCATAATTTTTACGTACCAAAAAGTCTTTTACAAGCTTTCTCATTCTACTTTCATCATCTACCACCAAAATTTTCAGCTTATCCATTTGGCACCTCCACATCTATTATATGTTACTTATTTCATGAAACCTGTACTCTATTTTATTCGTTTCACTAATTATAGCAACAATATATGACAAAATTGTGAAATCAATCTGTCTAATCTGTGTTTTCCTGCTGTGATATTTTATCTTCGCGGATATCTAATGCTTTTTCCCTTGCATCAAGTTCTTCTTCCCAAGTTGAATAGGTGTCAATAATACCATTCTCAAATCTTTCAAATACGCTTCGATCACTGAGTATAGCAATTACAATCATGATAACTATAATTACAGTTAGAAATACACTGATAATTCTGGAATTTTTTAACCGGATTTTATAATCAGCTATTTCTTCCAGATGTTTTTCAACTTGTTCATGTTCGATTATACTTGCAAATACTTTTGGATGATTTTCTTCTTTAATAATCGGTATATTAGGAACATTGTCAGGATTCATAATGCTTTCTTTGATAATTCTATTCTGAAGTTCTTTAAGAAAGGTTGTCCCAATTACAGTTTTCAATGTTTTACGTTCTACTAATTTGTGATAAAGTTTGATTACTTTATTAATATCTTTTAAATCTGTATTTGCTTTGATGTATTCTATGGTTTCTGCTTCTCTTTTTGCTTCTTTGTAATCATGCACATCTGAAAAACTGTATCCACATAGTGTTTTTTCATTTTCTTTCATAAATCCTCCCGAAGTGCTCAATTATTATAAAAATGTGTCTCATTCACTACTTTTCTGTAGGATACTTTAGTCCCCAGTCGGCTCTTATTTTATCCATTACCTGAATAATTCCTAAGGTATCACTTAATGGCAGGATATCGCTCTCTAGCTTCCCTTCTCTAATACAGCGGTTTACTTCTTCTGCTTCATATTCATATCCATTTGTTTTATGCGGAAGCGAGATAGTATCTATCTCCTTATTATTTTCATCATAAAGAATTGCACTAGAAGCCATCCAGAAGTTTGGAACAATAATTTTACCTTTATCTCCTATTATTACTGCATCCATTCCTATTTTCGCATTGATCGCTGAGCTCAAATCTGCTACAACACCTTCATTATAATGAAAAGCGATTACATTCATCTCATCAACATCACTTTTTCCAATATGGGCACTGCTTGATATTTCATCCGGCAACCTGCCCATCATATGGATGGCATAGGTAATTGGATAAATCCCGACATCTAAAAGAGCGCCGCCTGCAGTCTCAGGATTATATACTCTATTTTTAAGATCAAATTCACTTTGAAAACCAAATGATATATTGAAATATTTAACTTCCCCTATTTTTTTATCTTTAATCCATTGTTTCACTGTATTCGTAGTAGGAAGGAACTTGGTCCACATTGCCTCCATCAGGAATACTTTATGTTTTTTAGCTAAATCTATCAGATATTCTGTATCCTGCTGATTGACCGTGAATGGTTTTTCACATAATACCGACTTACCATGAGCTATACATAAAGCTGCATTTTCTTTATGTTCTGTATTTACTGTTCCTATATAAATAACATCTATTTCTGGATCCATAACAAGTTCTTCATAGCTGCCATAAGCTTTTTTAGCATGATATAGCTTTGCAAATCCCTGTGCTCTTCCTAGGTTTCTAGAGGCAACCGCTAAAACTTCTGTATTCTCCATCGCATTTAATGCCGTTGCAAACGTAGAAGATATCCCACCGGCTCCAATAATACCCCATTTTACAGTTTTCATAAAATCTCCTCCTTCTTAATGTCTTTTTGCAAAGCAAAAAGACAGATATCATATTAATAGCCTTGCTTTTCTCTCTGGCTTCAAAATTAGGGCTACAGGTACAAATAGCGCATGAAAGAACTATCTTTCACACTAGAATATAATACTAAGGCAAGATAGTGTTATACAATGGTATCTCCATACCTAGAAGAACAAGAGACGTGCACTACGATGCAAGCTTCTTGGATCTTCTAGGATAAAGATGTTCTAACTTCATAAGAAACCAACAGGATGCCGATCTTCGGCATCTCAATTACTCAAAAAACAAGGAACAATCAACACTCTGCGAGTTTTATAGTTCTTCTGCTTGAAAATGCTGCATAAATTACTTCTCTCTTTTTATTTTACTCTTGAGGTAATAGAAAAGCAAGTATCTTAGTTTTTGAATAAATTGAAAGCGAAGTTCATATTCCTTTGACGGCTTTGCACAGCCTGTTTCTAAATGATTCTTATCTTTTATTGCCTAAGGTACTGCTGTCCTTGACACTTTTCATCATTTTTTTCCAATACTCTTTCTTTTGTCTGAGATATGCTGCTTTATTCTCTGTAAATTTTGCTTCTTCCTTTAATTGATTGTAATTCTTCCAACGAGAAGCTTCCAATGTGCCATTTTCTATTGCTTTAAGGATTGCACATCCTGGTTCATTTTTATGGGTACAGTCAGAGAACTTACATTTATCAAATAAATCTTCAATATCAGAAAATGTTTCCCCTAAGCCTTCCTCTATTTCCCACATACCTAGTTCTCTCATTCCCGGAGTATCAATAATCATGACTCCGTTTTGAAGCATTACCAATTGGCGATGTGTCGTTGTATGACGTCCTTTGCTATCATCCAGGCGAATATTCCTTACATTCATAATCTCTTCTCCCGCCAATGCATTGACTAAAGTTGATTTCCCAACACCGGAGGATCCAAGAAACACTAAGGTTATTCCAGGCTGCAGATACTTTTCCAGTTGGTCAAATCCTAATCTTGTGATCACGCTTACCGGAATCACTTCGACTCCGATTGCTTCTTTTTTAACAAGTTCCAATTGAGGTACATAATTTTCTACCAAATCTGCTTTTGTAAGTAATACTACTGGTATTCCACCGCTTTCCCAGGCAACAGTAATGTATCTTAATATTCGATTAATATTAAAATCGAAATTCAGGGATGCCAGGATAAATACATAATCAAAATTTGCCGCTACTACTTGTTCTAAAATTGTTTTCACATATCCTACGCCATGTCCGGAATAATTTGGTCTGGAAAATTTAGATTTTCTGGGCAGCACTTTATTAATCTGTGAATCACCTAATTCATTATAACGAATTAGAACAAAATCTCCAACTGCTGGAAAATCCTGAGCATATTCTGCAAGATTGTATAAGGAGCCTTTCAATTTTGCATTACTTTCTCCATACTCAGATATGACTTTGTACATTTCTCGATGCACCTGAGTTACCTTTGCCAAGGTTAATCCCTCTTCTTTATTTGTTTCTTCCATTCCACTTTCCTTACTATACTGGTCTGTATAACCATATTTTTTCATATCAATCATTTGTATCCTCCATCATTTCTATTGTGGGAATCAAATATTTTTTGCTCTTCCCCGTTTACTTTTACTGTTATATATTTCAATCTATTTAATCCACCTTCTTCTATACTATATAACTTCATACTCAACTCTCCTTTTCTTTGGCAGAGCTATCTCTCTGCCTGCTAGTTCGACTTCAGTTTCTATGAATATGAGCATAAAAAACCCGCAGTAAGCAGCCAATATGAACTTGCTGCTTCTGCGGTGTTCCTCTGAATAAGATATCCTACAAGATATTCATTAAAATATTATACGTATCTATAGTTTCTGATACGAAAGATATTTTAAATATCATTATTGGGACAGTCTCATCCGAGAACATTTTCGGGTACAAAAAAACACACCCAAAAGTGTGCCTACATAAGTCATAGTTTTCACGAAAGGTTACTTCATACGGCATTCCTATTTAAAAGATTTCATTCCTATTTAAAGGTTTTCATTCTTTATAAATCTAATAGTATGCCCAATATTCTGTTTTAGTTTAAAATCACCATATTATCCGTCATTATTTTAAACACTCCTTCCGAGTCATCCAAAGAACAAATACCATGAAACAAGTTGATACCATAAAACCAATTCAACTGTTCTGTCTCAAAAATCTCAGTATATTCATTCTATGAATCTAATACGCCAAATGTCGCAACTAAGTTACAACGCTTCTTTGTATCGTAAATCTGATAAGTTGATAGCTACTTCAATATTATAATTGATGTTTTTCCAATATGCAACAATATTTCATGAATTCCAAATTATTTTTCTTCCAATTCTCTTTCTTCTCTCTTTCTTTTCTCTTTCTAATGCAATTTCCTTAGCCTAAAGGCAAAAAAACTTGACTTTTTTTATATAAAATATCATACTTGCAGATGTGAGATTATTTTTATTGACGTTCTTAAGGAGGACTTTTCGTGAATAAACCAAATACTTTGCAACAAAAAATAAAGGAATATTGCTTAATCACCCTTGGTGTTATGTTAGTTGTTTTCGGTGTTTACTTTTTTAAATTCCCCAACAATTTCGGTATTGGAGGAGTTACCGGTGTTGCAATAATAGTAAGTAAACTTTTTGCTGGTTCTATCAGCTCCGGTACAATCGTATTAATACTTAATTTATTATTATTAGTAGTTGGATATGCTTTTTTAGGGAAAACATTTGGCAACCGGACCGCTTATGGAAGTATATTGATGTCTCTTGCTCTTCGTTTACTCGAAGTTCTTGTTCCAATGGATGCGCCACTTACTACTCAGCCGATACTTGAACTTGCTTTTGCCGTTATCCTGCCTTCCGTTGGCGCTGCACTTCTATTCAATATTGGTGGGTCGACTGGCGGAACTGATATCATCGCAATGCTGCTTAGAAAATATACCAGTATCAATATCGGGCATGCTTTATTGTTAACGGACTTTTTATTAACTATTGCGGTATTCCCAGTTTTTGGGATCACTACTGGATTGCTTTCCATTCTTGGTCTCTTTATTAAAACGACATTAATCGATAATGTAATTGAAAGTCTGAATCTGAATAAATATTTTACAATCATCACAGAAAGTCCAAAACCCATCTGTGATTTTATTTTGATCAACCTTCACCGAAGCGCTACTGTATTTGATGCAAAAGGTGCTTTTTCAGATAAGGAAAAGAAGATTATTCTTACCGTTATGAATCGGAATCAGGCAGTTCAATTACGAAAACAGATAAAAGACACCGATCCCGATGCTTTCATGTTGATCACGAATACCAGTGAAATAATCGGCCGAGGTTTCCGTGCTTAAAATTCACCTAGGATTACTTTTATAAACAGTAATCCTAGTACCACCACTATGATAGGCCGAATTACTTTTTTACCGTTCTTAATTACAAGACCTGATCCAATGTAATGTCCTGCAATGCTGAATAATGCTGCCGTGATACCAAGTAAAAATACTATCTTTCCATTAATGAGGAAAGTTACTAATGCCGCTACATTTGATGCCAAATTAACAAGTTTGGTATTACCGGCGGCTTTTTTGATGTCCATTCCTGCTAGAACGGTATAAACTAATATCAGGAAAGATCCTGTACCCGGTCCATAAAACCCATCATATGCTCCAATAACCAAAGAAGAAGCACATACAATAATATAAGCTTTTTTTCTTGTTATTTGCTTTTGTACCGCCTCCGTCTTCATGGTTTTGCTTCGTAAGACATAAATAGCAATCGGAGGCAGGATAATAAGCAGCATGTATTTCATAATCTTATCATCAAGTGATAATGCCAGGTTTGCTCCAAGAACAGAACCCATTAAAGCTAGAATAATGGACGGGATTGCAAGTCCCCAGTCTACATATTTGTTCTTACAGTACCGGATGGTAGAGATTGTAGTTCCTGCTGCCGAGGACAACTTATTAGTTCCAATTGCAAAATGCGGTGGTAGTCCTGCTAAAATATAGGCTGGAAGAGATATTAATCCGCCTCCTCCTGCAACAGAATCTACGAGGCCAGCTAAAAACACCAAAGGGCAGACAATTAGGAACATTTCGAGTGTGATTTTCATAGTATCTCCTGTCAAATATGATTGCAATTCTGATTCTTTTGCATTAAGATTGTCTGTTGTTTCCATAACTTTATAATTATATTAACCCCATTACTCTGATAGATCTATTATCTTTTACCGAATTATCCTTTTGTTTTATTATTCCTATCCTTCGATAGTTTTTCTATAAAGTTCATTACTCTTATGATCTATTTTTTCTTCTTATCACGTCAATTATTTAATATATACCTGACAGCCGGGACAATAATAAATACTTCCGCCCAAATAAGCTTCTTTAACGATTGTATTCCCGCAAGTTGGACAAGGTTTATCCACGGTGTTTTTGCTAAGCTTCGTATGATATCCACCGTTTCTTCCAAATAAATCTTTTTCGGTGTCTCTTCCGCCAAGTTCTATCATCTCACTAATCGTTGATTTGATGGAATCAAATATATTCTTTCTTTCCTCCACAGATAAAGTACTCATTTTTCTCTTTGGGTGAATACCTGCCGTATATAAAATATCTTGTAGAACTCCATTTCCCAGACCCGGAATCCTTTGTTCGGTTGCTAGAAATGCTTTTACGCTTAATTTCTCAATTCCCTTCACCGATAATAAGCCTTTATAATATTCCAGTGAAAAATCCTCCGATAATATCGATGGTTTTTCCTTTGCTACTAGATAATAGGGATTGTCAAACTCACCTTTCTTAAAACACCATACTCCTCCATACATCTGTATCGAGGCTGTAAATGCGGTATGATCTTCAAATTCCAATAAAAGTTGATGTTTTACAGGTCGCTCAGCTTCTTTTTCATGATATAGCAGATTGGCACCATCGCAAAACAAAAGCACAGTTTCTTCTGCTTCTATTTCCAGCATTCCTCCAACCGCCTCCGCTTTACCGATTCTTTTCC
>JBASOB010000298.1:0-3789 GCA_049657865.1 Mobilitalea sp. | reverse complement strand
GTCATGTGAAGTAATGAAATTTGATAAAAGAACAGGGTATTCTAGTATACTTTCAGATGTGGAACTTGTGGACATATTCTGGTTCATGCGAATCAGTTGAAGCTTCTCTTCGCATTCTGTCCCTTCATAATAATACACTGCTGCCTTATTCTTAATGAATTCAGTTAATAGCGTAGTTTTCCCTGTTCCTTTTCTTCCATATAAGAGGACTAAATTATTGCCATCAAAGGCATATTGGTCCTCTAATAACTGTAATTCCGCAATTCTTTTCACAAACATAACTTCACCTCTGCCTGTTTGATTTCTATTGCAATTTATATGGTTTTACATGCGATCCGGAGCTTCAAATCCAAGTAAATCGATGCAGGTAAGCATTACTTTTTGAACTAAAATGATTAATTTAATCCAAGAAGCCTGCTTTGCTTTATCTTCCTCGGTTATAATTTTGGTGTCATGATAAAAAGAGTTGAAAACATTGGCAAGATCGTATACATAAGCACAGATCCTATTTGGTGCAATCTCTTGATAAGCCGCATAAATCATCTCATTGAATTTCGTCAGCTGAAGCATCAGTGCCTGTTCGCTGGCAACTGTGGTAGGAAGAATAATTGAATTATTACCTTCTTCCGTACTAAGTTCCTCAAATTTAACTAATATTGATTTAATACGTACAATCGTGTAGAGAAGATATGGTCCAGTGTCACCTTCAAAGGAAGTAAATCGTTCGACATCGAAGATATAATCCTTGGAAATTTGATTCGAAAGATCCCCATATTTTAATGCTGCAATACCAACTTTAGTCGCAATCTCCTTTGCCTCTGCATCTTCCATCGTACGATTCTCTAATATTTTACGGTATACTTCCTCCGTTACGCTAGATATTAAGCTCTCGAGACGCATAACGCCGCCTTCTCTTGTCTTAAAAGGCTTGCCGTCCTTGCCGTTCATCGTACCAAACCCGATGTGGGTCAATATGGTATCTTCATTTACCAGCTTCGTCTTTTTCGCACAACGGAATACCGTCTCAAAATATAACGACTGTCGTTTATCCGTGATATAAATCAAACGGTCCGGTGCAAAGAGTTTCATTCGCTCTACAATGGTTGCTAAATCTGTCGTATTATACAGAGTTGCTCCATCGGATTTCAGTATCATGCAAGGAGGCATCTCTTTGGTATCGGTCTCTTCTTTTACGTCGACAACTAAAGCGCCCTCACTGATATGGGTATAGTTATTATCCTGAAAATACTGTATCATTTCCGGAATATAAGGCTGTGCATCACTTTCCTTCTTCCAGAGGTCAAAGGATACATTTAAAGTCTCATATATCTTCTTTAAATCCGTAACCGAAACCTCTAACATATGGTTCCAGATAGCCGTATAACCTTTATGACCATTTTGCAGTAAATAAGTAATCCGTTTTGCTTCTTCTTTGAATTCATCATCGCTCTTTGAGAGCAAACTAGCTGCAGGATAGATCTCCTCTAATTCACTGACCGTAAAAGGTGCTTCTTTCGGATATTCCCCTGTATAATTATCATCAAAATATACCAGCTCCGGTTTACGCTGTTTCAGGCCTGCAATTACCATGCCCATCTGCGTACCCCAGTCGCCCAAATGAACATCTCCAATAACATCATTACCACAGTACTTCATAATACGTTTGATGCTCTCTCCAATGATAGCAGAGCGCATATGACCTACATGTAAAGGTTTTGCAATATTGGGACCGCCATAATCAATCAGGATTTTCTGTGGATTTTCAACTTTGCTACATCCAAAGTCTTTTGCTGTATTCATTTGATTCACATAACTAGCGAGAAATTCTTCACTCAGCGTAATATTTATAAATCCCGGCATAATAGCCGAAACCTCTTTAAAATTTCTGTCAGCTTGCAGGGAATCCGCGATTTCCTGTGCTATCTTTATCGGTGCAGTTTTGAGCTGCTTCGCTGCTGCCATCGCTCCATTACATTGATATTGGCATAAATCCGGTCGGTTTGATACGGTTACATTGCCGTATTTTTCTTCATAACCTTTTTGTACAAAGGCATTCTTAACTTCCTCGGTTATTAACTCGATTATTGTTTTCATATTGACCTCCAATTCATCTTAACTCAAACAATACTTTATCATAGAAAGATTGGATTGTCATCAAATAACCAAAAATTTTCTAAAAATATTCCATATAGCTTCTTATTAATATGCTGCTAATTGTTTTTCCTTGTTATCGCAGCTTATGCCGTATAAAATTAAGCTCTATCCGATATGATAATATTTTCATCAGCTCGATACTTTTTTTATTAAAATATTCTATCTATTTCATAATATGGTCTATATTTTTTTTGAATTATGTAGTATTATATTCCTATATAGCATTTTAGTTTGGAATTTATGTGAGAGAATGATTTTAATGATATTTATATGCTTTTATCGGTATCATGAGGAGGAATAACCTTCACGGCACTCCTTACATCTCTGACTGAAATGTACAGAAATTATCTTGAACGACGAAAGGAGTACTATCATGTTCGGTCTTTATTTGGGGAACTACTTAGTAGAAAAGGGGAGAATTTCTCAGGCACAGTTTAGCGACTTAATGCTACAGCAGAAAAAAACTCGGGTGAAATTAGGCTTGATTGCTGTAAAGCAGAAATTATTGACTCCTCAGCAGGCAGAAGAAATAAATGAGATTCAGAAAAAAACAGATAAAAGATTTGGTGATATCGCTATTGAAAAGGAATATCTGCTCGCTGAGCAGGTAACACATTTATTAGATATGCAAGGTAATCCTTATCTGCAATTTGTTCAGGTAATGATGGAGAACAATATTCTGACGATGGAGGAGATCAAAGCTGTAGTTGAAGAATACAGAGTGGATAATCATTTAACTGCTTCTGATATTTCAGCACTCAAATCCGGTGATATTGATCGTATCATTCCAGTCTTTGTCAATCTTGACATACCAATTAACGGTGAATGCATCAGCTTAATGCTTCGAAATATTGTTCGTTTTGTCAGTAGCAGCATCGAACTTAAAAAAGCGTATATTGTTCGCGAATATTCCTTTGGTTCTCTTGCTTCTCAGCAGATGTTCGGAGATCACAAGTTATTTGTTGGTTTAGCCAGCAAAGGAAACGAACTGCTTCATGTCGCTAATGCTTATGCATCAGAGAATTTTACAGTGATGGATGATGATTCGTTTGATTCTGTATGTGAATTCATTAATTGCATCAATGGTTTATATGCTTCCAACTTAAGTCAGGTAAATATTCATATTGATATGGCGCCTCCTTATTTCTGTACAGATAAGACGATTACTGCAAAGGGAGACATTTGCGTGGTTCCAGTTATGATTAATGGAGAACAGGTTGATTTGCTTGTATCAGTGAATAGTCATGTAAGTATAAATTAGGAGGAAAATGGAATGGCCAAAATTTTATTAGTTGATGATTCAAAAACATCGCGAAAAATATTAAGAACAATATTAGAGGAAAATGGTCATGAAATAATTGGAGAAGCTGTGAATGGCGAAGAAGGGTTTGAAAAGTTCAAGGAATTAAAACCCGATCTTACTACAATGGATATTACCATGCCGATCATGGATGGTTTAGAAGCTTTAAAACATATCATCGAATATGATAAGAATGCTAAAGTTGTAATGGTAACTGCCGCAGGTCAAAAGAGCAAGATGGTTGATGCAATCAAATTCGGTGCTACTGAATTTATAGCAAAACCTTTCGAGACTCCGCAGATTATCGATATTATTAATAAGATGATGTAATACAC
>JBASOB010000297.1:0-7815 GCA_049657865.1 Mobilitalea sp. | reverse complement strand
CATTATACAATTGTAATAAATTCAAAAGAAACAGAGTAATCCGAGAGCGGCCGTTCGGTTCTGCTGAGTGGCCGCTTATAAATGCATCAGTGACCGTTGGACGGCGCAGAATGCAATGGACAAATGCCTTTGTCCATTACATATTTTATACTATTATAAATACCATCCGACACTATTGTTATTTAATTACTCTCATTATAGGTATCTAAGTCCTTATAATCTTCGATTAAGGAATTAGTAACTACCTCTTCTACCATTTCTACCTTATGATGGAATGCTAACTTTAATAATATTGGGGAAATAATCGTAGTGATGATAACCGTAACTATGATGGGGCCGAAGAAGGTTGCTGACATTAATCCTAAGGAGGAACCTTTACTTGCAACAATTAATGCAACCTCACCTCTTGAAATCATGCCACATCCAACTTGCACCGCCTCGCGGTTCGTATAATGACTTAATTTTGCGCCTATACCACATCCTATGACTTTAGTTACTATTGCTACTAAGAGCAATAGAACAGAAAACAAAATTAAAGAAGTCGTCATATGGGGAAGAACTACCTTTAATCCGATGCTTGCAAAGAAAACCGGGGAAAGATACATATATGATATTGTATCAAAACGAGATGAAATATAATTAGCTCGGGAAATATTTGAAATAATTAGCCCCGCTGTAAAAGCACCTGTGATATCAGCAACACCAAAAAGTTTTTCTGCATAAAAAGATAACGCTAAACAAAAGAAAAAAGCTACAATAACAAATCTACGCATGTCTTTTTTATAACGACTAACATAATGCTCAAACAGTCGATTGAATATGACTCCAATTATTAATGCAACAACAAAAAATCCAACTATTTTTAAGAGTGTAATCCATAGATTTACATTTGGATCAGCAAAGCTCGTTATTACGGTAAGCGCAATTATTCCAAGTATATCATCAATAATTGCAGCTCCAAGAATTGCATTTCCTGCTCGAGTACTCAATTTACCCATTTCCTTTAATGTTTCTACCGTAATACTAACCGAGGTAGCAGTGAGTATTACACCGATAAATACATTTTGTAAGAAGGTAGTTGTAGTAGTATCCGAAAGTTGTGTTGTATTAAATATTGATGCAATAGCAAAACCGCCGATTAGTGGAAAGATAACGCCCAGTACCGCTATAATGGCAGACGCTTTTCCTGTCTTTTTAAGATCTTTAATATTTGTCTCAAGTCCAGCGGTGAACATCAATACAATAACGCCGATTTCAGATGTTTTATCAATGAAATCTGTTTCTTTGATGATATTTAAACCAATAGGGCCAAAAATTAAACCCGCTAATAATGCACCAACAACTTGTGGCATTTGAAACCTTTTTGTTATTAGGCCTAAAAACTTTGTGCTAATTAATATTAGTGCGAGATCTAGCAAAAAATGATACGGATTCATATAACACTCTCCTTAAGTTAGTAATAAAATGTAATTTTCCAATAAATTTATTATTATAAAAAACAAATCTTTACCATGATACATCTTTAATTTGTACATTTCAATAGGAAAATGAAATAAAATCCATTATCTGTTATTAATATAAGAACCCATTTGCTTAGATTCTCGTCTAAGTAAATGGGTTCTTGGGAAATAATAGTATTAAGAAAAGTATCTATTTCTCTTGCTATATAATATGAATCGCTATTACGATAAGCAAGATAACCGCTATTAATCTATGCAGAATAAACCATGCTCCAGAACGTTTTTTAACTACATATGCTCCGTAAATACCTAGTAGAATCTGTAGGATCATGACTGCTGCTGCAACTCCTCCAGAAATACGCAGACCAAAACTCGTATACTGTACGATAAAATGAGCTAGTATGAAAACAATCGTGGAAAGTCCAAATAGTTTATGATACTTCACAAGTATTTTCATGATTGTACTGTATATTTTCTTAAATTTCGGGTATTTCGCCATGTTCTTTCCAAATTTTTTATTCACTGCCTTTACAACAAAATTTAAAGCGGTCAAAGTATAACCTATTATAATTAACCAGCCTAACAGCTCTCCAATTTCTCCCATTTTAATTCTCCTCTAGTTTCCTGCTAAATATTCTTTGTTCTATCTATTGCATTATTATAGTAAAGCATTTTACAAAAAGAGATTTCTTAAGATTCGAAATCAGTATGTACGACTAAAACCGGACAAGGTGATTCTGATATTACGCGGTGTGCAACAGAGCCTAAAAAGAAGGACTTTATTTTAGAAAATCCTCTATTAGCGATTACGATCATGTCAAATTTTTCATTTTCTACTGTCTCTAGGATTTTTTCATATGGCTCCCCTACCAATACCTCTTTCTCAACCTTGATGTCGTCAAAATCTAATTCAGCAACAATGGAATCTAGTAAATCCATTGCATTCTCTTTCACTTTTTTGTCTGCCTCTTCATGATCAATTGAAGTGTCACGTCCCTCTATGCTAGAACCGTCCACCTGACGCCAAAGATTTTCATTTCTTTTATATTTTCTGGACTCATCATGATTAATAACCGAAATAAGTTTAATGGAAGCGTTATCTTTTTTCGCAATTTCTATTGCTTTCTTTACTGCGTTCACCGATGCTATGGAACCATCTACAGGTACTAATAATTTCATAATATGTCCTCCGTTTTATATTTCGATATTCATTTCGTGTTCTACCTTTTCAATAAATCATGAAAAATTTCGTGTTTATGATCTTCAGCTCCGCTCCTATAGCTCCAAGCAAACTTTAAGTTTCCTGATTACGCTCTTATTATAACACAGTCTGTCTATGATAATACTGTATTATTTACGAACGATACATTAAAAAGTCTTGTCGGTGTAACATATCCGCTGCTGGTTAACGTATACAGACTCTCTTTGTTATAGTACCAACATCCCACCAAAGGCATGATCCCTTTTTGTTCCATTAATTGTGATAATCCCATGATCATACTTCGCCCAACACCTTTGCGACGGTATTCCTTAACTGTGTAGTTACCGATATCTGCTGCATTATTAAGGAAATGTCGGTAAATCATTCCATATCCCATAATAGCACCATCCGATGTTAGTTTATAGAATTCATAGGCAGGCTTACCTTGTTCATCGCTCCATTCACTATCGGTTAGCTCATTCATATTGAGATATCCTTCGTTATCAACCTTTTCAATACAATCCATGCTGTATTCAGCCGGACGAACCGTATCTTTTTCTCTCTGCGAGAAAAAATAAGCCTGCATCTCAAAGGAAGTATTAAGTTCCTTCATCTTCTCAAATGCAAGAGATACTAGCAGTTCATCCCAGCTGGTCACGAAAGCTCGATCTATCTTATATTCCTTTAAAACCTTTGTAAATAACTGCTGGGCATATCGGTAATACTTGCTCTTTAGATAAAATGCTGTTAACAAAGTATCTCCGTTCCAGAACTTCCCGGTAGTAAAAAATCCGATTTTTTCTCTGTCATCATTCTCAATTTCATTTGGAATCGATTCATAGATAGCGCTGTCTAAAAAGCCATCCGGCGTATTTTTTAAATAATCCAGATATTCATTTTTCAATTGATCAATATTGTTCCATGTAGTTTCTTTCAATACGAAGTTTTTCATCGTTCGCCTCCAAATTCATAGAATGAGTGCTCGCATTTCTCCGCTAGTATCAATCCTTTATTCTTATCAATCCTTTATTCTCATGATTTTTTCGAATTTTACACAATATTTACTTTAATTTAACGCAAAACATCTTGTTGTGACACACAATATTCATTATTATCATATTATAAAACAATATATCAACATACCAATATAATATCAGATAAAAATTAATAAAAACACAAGTTATCAAATAAAAAAAGTTCTACTATAAAATATACTTGGATACGCAATCCATCATGATGCAAAAACATTTTTGGATATGCAATCCTTAATTATTCAGAATAAAGGAGGAAATTATATGAAACTATTAGTACCTGTAGATAATTCCACTATCTCAATGAATGTCGTAAAACAAGCAATCATTATCGCAAAAGCCGAGAATTTATCAATGAAACTTATTGCTTTTATCAGCCAGCATGATTCACGTGTTTATACTCGTAATGAAAACCTTTGGCGTCAGGTAGACGGCTCCATCATTACAGGCCGTTCCATAAAAATGACAAACGATGAGTCAATTGAAATCATCCAGGAAAATGCAATGCGTTTCTTAGATACCCTTGTCGCAGACTTTGATTTTAATAATATTCCAGTTGAGAAAGAAGTCTTAGTTGGAGCGCCTTATGACAAGATTTTAGAAACGGTCGAAAAAGAAAAACCTGATCTGATTGTAATGAGCAATCGTAAATTCTATAGATTGAGGAATTTCTTATTTGGCTCTGTAGCAGACAAACTAATTCACAAAGCAGCGTGCCCGGTATTAGTAGTCAATGCAAACTCCTAATCATAATATTATTTCATCTCGCATGAAAACAGTTTTCAATACATAGATGAATATATCGCAACTGTCAATACTTCACTGTCACCGGGTATCTAGCGATACCTATACTACATTTATTTATTTTTCTTATTTCTAATCATAAACATATCTGTGATGAAATGCAAATAATATCATCTGTATTAATTGATCACTAATAAGTAAAAAAGTGACGATACTGTAATCCGTCACTTTTCTTGCTGCTATTATTAAATTGAAACTGATATCAATACTAATTTGGTATATCACTTATTACTATTCTTTGTCTATCTCCTGCCTTTATATTACCCTTGAACTGACTATTCTGCTTTATCCGCTTCGTCTGCTGCGTTTTTCCAGAAAACCGCAAGATCTTTGTCCGCTTCTTTTGCTTCCTCAACTTTTGTTAAAGTTTTAGTTACTAAACTCTGAATATCTTCATCACTATTTCTTTCCGACAGATATACATCAAGGTCTTCCTCTAATTCACCATTGCTTTTTCTATAAGACCCATCTTCGTCTTTTATTACATAATACATGCTAAGAGCCGGGCCGGGAGTTTTAATATTGAAATACTCAACTTCGTAGTACACGCATACGATGTAAGTATCTTTTATATAGCTCTGTTTGGTATAGCACTTAATACCTGAATAATCATCGATATATGCCATCTCATTTTCTAGTTCCTTTTGCGTCATAAGTAATTCAGCATCCGTAACAAGATTCTTCAATGTATCCAAATCACGATTACTCATTGCTTTAAAATAATCTGTAAAGAGTTCATCTATCTCAGGAATTATATTCTTCTCTAATTCATAAACCGGTAACGGTGTCGGTGTCGGAACAGCAGTTGGAATTGATGTACTTTCCAAGGTTGTTTCCTTCAATCTACTATTCTCATCGGTACCATTTGCATCAGATTCCACGTCGGAACTTACTGCCTCTACCGTCATAGCACTATTTCCTGCACTTAAAGTAAGATTCTTATCTTCACTTGGAGTGTTATTAACTATCGTAAGTGTTAATAATCCCAAACCCAAGGAATACATCATGGATAGTGCCAAATACTTCTTTTTAAATTTATACATTAATTCACCCCAGCTTTTTCGTGTCCTAGATAACTAGATATATTCTAACAGTAATTATAATCAAAATCAATAGTTATAATTCGTACTATTTAATATTTTCGTAACATTTATATTAAATTTTTCATAAATTGCATTAAAAAAGAGGCATTATGGATTTTATTTCCAGCACAATGCCTCTTTTTATGAACATTATTTAAATTCGAGTAGATCTTATCTTCACTCGCTTATCTTCACTTCAACTCTTGTTTCTATCATAAATTAAGTATCATAAAAAACACTCCAAGAATCAGGCTTATGATGCCAATCACCTTTTCACTCCGTGAATGGTGTCTGGATTTAAGAAATTTCTCTACTTTCTCATTTTCCGGTTCCTGTATGTCTTTCTCCTTCGTCGATGAAAATAACATGACATAACTACCCAAGGCTAGTCCTGCTGTGATACAGCCCAGATATATAATTCCTTTGGTTACACCATATTGATAAATGTTAATTAGCATCGTATATGCCAATAATCCAAAATAAATAACAGCAACCAATATCGTGATTGTTTTTTTCTTACACAGCTTTGCCAGATATTCCTTCATCTTCAAATCTCCCTTAGAAATTATATTGGTATTTTTCATGTTAAGATATTTTCTTCGCGCTTTCTTATGCTAATATGGAAAGTAGATTTTTTACTGCCTTCTGCGTTGTTTTCATAAAGAAAAAATCATATCTAAAATAAATATATCCATCGACTAAGCCCGTTTCGCGGCTATATTCAACTTGTTTCTTAAGTATATTAGAGTCTTTCTTCCATTCTTCTTCTAAACTTGATCCGGCACGGTAGGTTGCAATTCCGACATACATTTTTACATTTTCATTGGTGCGAAGTGCCAGCCAGCGGTCAAGCGTCTTATCAAAAGGAACGGAATAATGACTAAAGGACCAATAAATCTGGGGACAGATATAATCGATATAACCGGGTTCTGACAGCCAAGTGACCACATCACAATAGTATCTGTCATTCATCAATAGATTGCTGATATTCCCGCCCGGGCTAATTCCAAATTCAACCGTCTGGTCAATCTCCTTGATATCGGAATACACATTTTGGAGCAGGGAATTTACATTATTTCGGCGCCATACAACAATGGAATCCGGTGTTTCATCGTTCTCTTTACAATCATAATAATACACTTTATATTCCTTATAATCAAAGCTTTTTTTGTAATTTGCCCCAAGGGTTGGATAAAAATAATCATCAAAATGGATTCCATCTACATCATAATTTTCAACAATTTCCTTAATTCCATTTCTTATCAGTGTTCTCACCGTTACAACCGACGGATTAAAATATAATTTACCATCGAACGTCAGAATATTGCGATTGTCTAGTGTCGAAGTATTCGTCCGCCATTCTCTCGCGATATTTGAGGTCGACAGAGTTGAGACTTTAGTTGTATCATTTGTTACTCTGTACGGATTAATCCATGCATGAAACTTTAAACCTCGACTATGTGCTGCTTCAACCATATATTCCAGTGGATCGAATCCAGGATCTACACCCTGCGTTCCGGATATATATTTGGACCATGGGAAATAATCAGAGGGATACATTGCATCTCCGAACGGTCTAACCTGAACAACAACTGCATTCATATTTAAAGATACCACATTATCAAACATTTCATCGATCAGTGCAATGAATCTCTCTTCCGTAAAACCCGATTCACCAGTATCTGGATCGATTAATCGGCTGTTAAACTCCAGATAGGATATCCATACCGCATTAAATTCATCTGGCTCTTCCGTGTCCGTTATATCTTCTGCATCCGTCGAGGTAACTGCATCTGCATCCACTATATTCGTAGTTATTGCTGGAGCAGTCGTAATTGTTGAGTTTGTTGTTTCGTTTTCAGCCGCATAACTAACCGGCAGAGTGGTGAAAAATGCTGATATCATAATGATAGCTGCTAGCATTCTTTTGCATAAAGTCATAACCTGTTTGTTGTTTTTCATTCTGTCCATCTCCTTAGTGTAAAAGAGCCCGCACGAAATCGTAGATTACCTATAATTTCGCTGGACTCTTCCTTCTAGTCATATCATTTTGTAAGACAAGCGTTTGAGCCTAATTACATATTACATTCTTAATTCGTTCCAACTAACCTAACCAGTGCAGATCTTAAACATTTTCAATATCTGGAAGAACAAGGAACGAGCACCACTGTGCGAGTTTCGTAGTTCTTCTGTGTGAAGACTCTTTTTCTTCACACTATTATCGGCCTGTAGGATAT
>JBASOB010000296.1:0-35297 GCA_049657865.1 Mobilitalea sp. | reverse complement strand
GGTTGTAATATCCGTTGCTCACACTACGGCAGACTATGCTACTGCCTCCGAAGCTTTTCAGCTTGGTGCCAGCCACGTCACTCATTTATATAATGCAATGCCTGCTTATACTCACCGCGAACCCGGAGTAGTCGGCGCGGCTTTTGATGATAAGAAAGTGCAAGTTGAATTGATCTGCGATGGAGTCCACATTCATCCTTCTGTTGTCCGTGCCACTTTTCAGATGTTCGGTGATGACCGTATCATTATGATCAGTGACAGCATGATGGCAACTGGTCTTAAGGACGGTGAATATTCTCTGGGCGGTCAAAAGGTTAATGTGGTCGGGAATCGTGCAACCCTTACCGACGGAACAATTGCTGGTTCTGCAACTAACCTTATGAGGTGTATGCAAACCGCTGTTTCTTTTGGTATTCCACTGGAAAGTGCAGTAAAATGTGCCGCCGTTAATCCTGCAAAACGGATTGGGATTTATCAGGATTATGGCAGTATTACTCCTGGCAAATATGCTAACATCGTACTACTCGATTCAAATCTTGAAGTCAAAGCTGTTATTCTGAAGGGAAAATGTATCTAATCAATATTGATATCCACAAAACAAAAGGCAAGCTAAGAAGTTAAGTATACTATCTCAGAGATAATCAATGATTTTCATTATTCATTGTCTACTCTGAGGATGGCGTATTATTTACCTATCAGCTTGCCTTTTTATACTGCAAATTATGAAATCTATTGTTTATCATATCCCTCTGGATTATTATTCTGCCATCTCCAGGAATCTTCACACATTTCTTCAAGTGTCCTTTGTGCTGTCCATCCAAGTTCTTTCTCTGCCAAGGAAGCGTCCGCATAACAAGCTGCGATATCTCCCGGACGGCGCGGCTTGATGACGTAGGGAATTTCCCTCTGTGAGACCGCCGAGAAGGCTTTTATCAGATCAAATACACTATATCCACGTCCGGTTCCAAGATTATAAGTACATACTCCCGGCTTGTTCCTCAGTTTTTCAATTGCTTTTACATGGCCGATTCCCAAATCCACAACGTGAATATAATCGCGGACGCCACTGCCGTCTGCCGTGTCATAGTCATTCCCATATACTCCAAGAACCTCCAGCTTTCCTACTGCAACCTGCGTAATATATGGTACCAGATTATTAGGGATACCCTTCGGATTCTCTCCGATTCTTCCGCTTTTATGCGCTCCAATCGGATTGAAATAACGAAGCAGTATGATATTCCAATTAGGATCGGATCCATAGATATCTCGGAATATTTCCTCTAGCATTAATTTCGTTCTGCCATATGGATTGGTCGCTGACAGCGGAAAATCTTCACGGATTGGAACAGTTGCCGGATTACCATATACCGTTGCCGAAGAGCTGAATACCATATTCTTAACTCCAAAACTTCGCATTACTTCACATAATATTAATGTTCCTGTGATATTATTATGGTAGTATTCCAGTGGTTTCGATACCGATTCTCCTACTGATTTGAGTCCTGCAAAATGGATGACCGCTTCGATATTTTCCTTCTGAAAGACCTCTGTAAGGGCTGATTTATCAAGTAAATCCACATTATAAAATTTCATCCTTTTCCCTGTAATCTGCTCCACACGGTTCAGCGATTCCTCGCTAGAATTACATAAGTTATCCACTACAACTACTTCATATCCCTCGTTTAATAATTCCACGCAAGTATGACTGCCAATATATCCTGCTCCACCGGTTACTAAAATTGTCATGATATTTCTTTCCTTTCCATCACATTGAAATGTGTCAATTCTCTACTTTCTGTTCTTTTTTGTTTCAAAGTTGTGTTGTTCTCTTCTTTCGCAGATATCGTCTATTCTCAGCAATACTTCTCAACAATATCCTTCATATCCTGCCATTTACGTTCCATGTCTTCGACTAACTTAACCTGCGTTCGAGCACGGTCCAGATTATGCTGTTCTCTATGAATTTTAAAATAAACGTCTCCCTGCAGATAGTCCGTTAAAAACCTCATTCCACATTCCAATGTCATCAGTTTGGATCCCAGCGGAAGCAGTTCAATTTCTTTTTTTGTAAGACTGCCCTCGCAGCCCTCTAAGAATCCTTCCGTAAATAAACGAAACAGCTCTAGGTCTAACATAACTTTTGATAAATCTGTCTCATCTTCAACCGCAGTATTCGCTCCAAAACGAATGGAATCTCCAAAATCGTTAATGGAAAGTCCTGGCATCACAGTATCCAAATCAATAACACAGATCCCTCTGCCCGTCTTATTATCCATCATAATATTGTTAAGTTTTGTATCGTTATGCGTTACACGAAGCGGTAGTTCCCCGTTCTCTAGAAGATTACTGCACACTTTCATATCCTGTTCTCTGATTCGGAAAAATTCTATTTCCTTCTCAACAGCTTTGGCACGTCCACAGATATCCTTCTTCACAGCTTCCTCAAATGTCTGAAATCGAATTGGCGTATTATGAAAATCCGGAATTGTTTCATATAAGCTTTTCGCATCGTAATCTGCCAGCATATATTGAAAATGTCCAAATGCAACTGCGCTCTGATAGAAATCATCCGGCTTTTCTACTTTCTCATAACAGAAAGTATCCTCTATGAACAGGTATCCTCTCCAGTAAGAACCGATGCTGTCTTTATAATAGGAATCACCAGTTTTTGTAGGGATTACATTCATCGTTTCCCGATTGACATCTCCATTATTCTTGCGAATCTTCTCCCTTAAAAAAGCGGTTACTCCACTGATATTTAGCATTAGCTGCTCTGGCGATTTGAAGATCTCGTGATTCATTCTCTGTAGAATATATTTTTGAATTTGCTCTTCCTGTTGAAAAGCCAGAAGAAAGGTATCATTAATATGACCATTTCCATATCTTTCATACTTTAAATATTCCCCTTTAAAGTTTATTGCTTTGATTGCTTCTTCAATTTTGCTGCAGGATTCCTCGCGTGTCATAAAATTACCTCCTTGTATTCTATCATTGGTATTCAATATTGCACATTTCTTAGTTCCACAAATACTTCGGATAAATTCCCTGCTCTTTGAATTCCCTAATCGCCTTCACTACTCCTGGTTTATCTTCCTGGTAGGTGACACCGATCCATTTATCATTTGACTGCATTACTTTTACTTCTGCTTTATCCTCCTGCAAAAGTTCTTCAACAACAGAGGGTAAAAAATATTCTGATTTTAAAGGATTCTTTGTTACCTCGGAATCTAAAAATCCTATAAATCTTCTCTCTAGTTCCGGGAAAATACTTTCTGAGAATCCCCACATATTCATAGAAACGATGCTTGTCGCTGATATCGGCATCCACGTCATTCCGTTATCCTCGGTATAAGCTGCTTCTTCTCCTCTTCGTTCAATCTGTGTTCTTTCCTGGATCTCTAATAGTTTCCCCTCTTTCGAAACATGACAGACACCTCTTGCTACATGACCATGCTCCGTTAAGGTATTGCCTAAAAGATAACCGACCATCGAATACTGATATTTCTCGTTTGTTTTAACAGAAATCAGTGTGTCATATATCATTTGAAATGCTTCCCTTCCATAATAATCATCAGCATTAATAACTGCAAAAGGTCCATCTATCACTGATTTACCGCTTAATATTGCATGTCCTGTCCCCCACGGTTTCACTCTGCCCTCAGGAATTTGGTATCCTGTAGGAAGTTCACTCAATTCTTGATATACATACTCCACTCCTATAAACTCAGACATTCTATTACCGATAATTTCTTTAAAGTCCTTTTCCATTGCATGCTTAATGATAAATACGACTTTCTTAAAACCAGCGCGGATCGCGTCATAAATAGAGAAATCAATTATAAGATTTCCTTCTTCATCTACTGGATCCATCTGTTTTAATCCACCATATCTACTGCCCATTCCTGCTGCCATAATTACCAATACCGGTTTTTTCATTTGAATTCTCCTCGACTCTCCTTGGTATTTCTATCTTACTAAATTTATATTGTTATTATAGAATAATTTTCTTGCATGTTCTTTGTAATATCGTATAATTGTTAGTAATATTGGTTATTATTTATTATTTTACTAACTCAAAGGAGCCTTCTATGACCCAACAGATTGAATTAATTACCGTATTAAAAGAACTTCATAATATATCCGGCTTTCGAATCTCTTTGTATGATACCGATTTGAATGAAGTCTCCGCTTATCCCAAAGAACTGACCAGCTTCTGTTCCTGCATCCAGGAAACGCAAGTTGGTTCCTCTAGCTGTCACGAATATGATGCTAAGGCTTTTGCGGTAGTGAAACAAACCGGCCAGCCATATATCTACCGGTGTAAATTTGGCCTCTGGGAAGCAGTTTCTCCGTTATATCACTATGGAGTTCTATCCGGTTATCTAATGATGGGGCAGACCTTAGACAGTGCTCCCGAAAGCGTAGACTCGGTGTATTACGCTGCCTCCCGTTATATAAGCAATCAAGAGCACTTAAAAAAAGTGATCCAGGATATCCCGATCAGTTCCAGCAGTAAGATATCCTCCTGTATCTCCATCATGGAAATATGTGCTGCCTATATCACCTTAAGCAATGGATGGAAAATGTCCGAGAAAGAACTCTCCAACAGAATAAAGAAATATCTTAACCAACACTATGCCTCGAAAATAACGATAGAATCCCTCTGTGAAATTTTTCTCTGCAGCAAGTCTACTCTTACGAATACTTTCAAAAACTCTTTTGGAACCTCTATTATGGAATTTCTCGCTCAGATAAGAATTGATCAGGCAAAACAGCTTCTTAAGAACGACTCGTTGACAATAAAAAGTATCGCAGTCTCCTGTGGATTTTCCGATCAAAATTACTTTACAAAAGTATTTCAAAAATATATGCAGATGACTCCTAGCGGGTATCGTATCAAACCATAGGATTCAGTTTTCTTTCCTCATAAGTGGTCCGCAATAATAGTATTAACTTTCGTAAAATCCTCGTTGCAGGTATTTTTACTCATACATCAGAGGTGTGTTCGCTTAAGAGCAGCTATGAAGTACACCAGTCGAACTAATTACAAGGTACCTTCTTCTGTAATAATTGACTTGATTTATTATAAATTACTTTTATAGTAAAAAAAGCTTTCCTAGTGTGTATAATGGTGATAGAATATCTTGTATGTTGAGGAAACACCGAAAGAAGTCAATGCTCTTCCAGCTATTGAAGATGCCGCAGAGTTGTATTATGTTCGGTTATTATGAAAGGAGTTATCATGTTTTATCAAGTTCAAGAGAGAATCACTAAAATTAATATAAAAGATATTAATCCAGATATTTTGACCTTTGGAACTATTTCACTCAGGGAATTGAAAGCATGTTATTCCCAGTTTGGATTTTCCCATTCAACCGTATCCGAGTGTAGCAGTAACGAACATTATTTCAACGGAACTATTAACTCCTATCCGGATTATCTGTTCGGTATTATCTTGGGAGTCAATCCAGATCAGATTATTCAGGTGCAGGACCGGCTGGGTCTTTATATTAAAAAGAATTTGGTATTAGCTGTCATCATAGAAGATGAAGATAACAGTAGCCGACAAAAATTAATTAATATAATTGAACACATGAATTTAACAAAAATATCAATAGAGCGTCTGGTTTTTAGCGTTTTAGAAACATTTATTAACGACGATCTACATTTGCTTATGAAAATCGAAGAAGAAATCAGCCTTCAAGAGGACAAAATCAATTCTCGAAAACCAAATAAGGATTTCATTATTCAAATTACGGATGTCGGAAAAAGGCTCCTTTTACTAGATAATTACTATCAGCAATTTGTTTCTATCTGTGAAGAATTAGAAGAAAACTCAGAAGATATCTTTAGTGATGATAACCTGCATTATTTTCGTATTTTATCCGGGAGAGCGATGCGCTTAAGTAATAATACCCGTATGCTGCAGGAATACAGCATCCATGTTCGCGAGGCATATCATTCACAGTTAGACAATGATCTGAATAAAATCATGAAGTTATTTACTGTAGTTACCACAATTTTTCTTCCACTTACCCTATTGGTAGGATGGTATGGCATGAATTTTACCACCATGCCTGAGTTAACCTGGCAGTATGGATATTATTATGTAATTGTACTTAGTATCATTATTGCAATTCTCTGTATTCTTTACTTTAAGAAAAAAAAGTTCATGTAATAGGAAAAGGCAATTGCAACTGACGATATCCGTCGTTTGCAATTGCCTTTTTCTTGTCTCAGACTACAGTCTTTCCACAGGTTTCTATATCATTCTCACCTTTAGTCTATCTTACAATTTCATATAACCATCACCATTTACAATAGCCTCCAACTTTTGGCTGCCTTTGCAATATGGACATTCCGAAACATTATAACTTTGATAATCAGGTAAATCACTTGCTTTAAAAATCGAGTTAACCTTAATACCGTCAATCTGCTCAACTGCACTAAATATTGCACTGATTCCACGAACCATACCACCATAATACTGAACGCACTCCAAACATTTATGAAGAGTATCTCCAGTCGTTGCAGAAGCTGCCAAAAGCAATACATTCTTGCCATATACTGCCGGTTGGTTATTCTCCTGGAAAATCATCTGTCCGTTCGTATTGAATTTGGGACGAATGATATAAATCGTCTGATGAAAGTTCATCGAATGAACCCCGGCATTGGTTAATTCCTGTGCCAAAAAAGCTCCAATAATATCACAGCCATCGATACAGACAATGGTATCAATTATGGTAGAGTTAAGATACTGTTTCGACATTGTTCTAGCTGCTTCCATCGCTTCACTCTGTCTTGTCTTCATTGTTGTTAAGTCAATATACAGGTTGATATGGGAACTGCTGGTAGCAAAATGTCCCGGTATTACTTTCAATGTAATTTTCTTGTTCATGGGTGCATAAATCTTAATAGCTCTACTTTCCATAGAATTACTCCCTTCATAAACACAAACTTCTTACACATGATTGGTTGACATATATTTCTATACCTATATTATATATCTATTTTCTCTTTGAAGCAAGGACTAATCAGCCCATGTTTCATTCCCAAATCTTCCAAATTTCCGGTTGGAATCCCACAGTTGCAAGCTTGCCATTTCGTACAATCGGTGTTGTAAACAGCTTAGGATTTGAAAGCAGTTTTTCCTCCTGATCCATTGGTGAAAGATACTTCATCAAAGCAATTAAATCCTTTTCTTTTGAAGTTTGGTCGATAAGTAACTCTATCCCACCGACTGCCTGCTTAATATTATTAAATTCTCCCTTGCTCATTCCAAATTTAGCAACATCAATCGACTGGAACTTAACTCCCCTCTCCATAAAATACCGTTCTGCTTTCTTTGTATCAAATGATTTGGATTTACCAAATATCTGTATATTCATATTAACAACCATGCCTCTCTCTCCCTGCAAACTTTGGACTGCAGGCACAAATTTGCGAGTGAAAGAGTCCTCTTTCACGCTAATAACCATGCCTTTCTCTTATCAATCTATGTTCCTTATCTTTCCTGTGACAGAATTAAATTGATATCTTCTTCTATTTCTTTCCTGTTGCCAGGATTGATAAGCGCCCAATATACTCTTGTAACATCCTTGCCTTTTAATTGACGATAAGGAATTTTCGAATTCTCTCCAAAATCCCGCAAAAGCTTTTCTCTTATTTCTCTTCGCATTGAACCTTTTTCGTGGCTGTCAAATTGGCCAGTCTCTAATTTATTTGCAACACGGTCTGCTTGTATTACAAAATCCAAACTACTGCATTCCAGTATGTTTTTATAAATAAATTTAATCATCGAAGCCGCACAGACCACATCCAGAGAAGTATATTCCACTTTCGTATTCATATATGCTGATTTGAAACTATCCATCGCCTGCTCGTATTTGTCGTCTCTGATATAATCGCAGTTGGCAAAACTTGACAACTGATCTAATACATCCCTCTTGATTGCCTGAATATCAAATTCGATTTTTCTTATTCTGCACTGCTGTTTTGCCCTTTTGATATAATAATTATGTAATTTGAATACATCTAGTTCTTTTAAATGATATTTGGTCATCATATAGAGATCATAAAAAAGTTTGACCTGCTCTACGGTTCTATCATTTCCCATTCCAATCGTGTTCGGTCCCAGAATCGTTAAGGTATCTGCATATAAATTGTCTAGCGAATAAACATGAAATCCTTGTTCTTTATGGAAGAGAAATTGTTCCTTTTCATATTTTTCAACAAAATCTATCTCCTTTTGTAGAACAAATTCTATTCTTATCTCCTGCGTGGATAATTCAGTCGTTGGAACACGATCTAAATCTTTCGAATCAAGCACAGAGGGTACCTTCATAAGATAAGTATATAGGGGTATCCTTGATTTGGGTTCTTCCGTTACCAGCTCTGAAAATTCAAACAAATGATGGGTGTTGCATAATTTATCAGAAATCGTTCTTAAGGTCTGCTCTATCTCTTCTTTGGTTCCTTTAAATACAATATCAAGATCTACGCTAGTCCTTTGTACCTCTTTCGGTAAATAAAATTGTACAGCCGTTCCACCTTTTAATGCCACTCGGTCCCCCAGTACTGCCTGTATCTGCAAAAAAATCTCTCGCTCCCATAAACATAATTCCATTCTTGCAAGACTGCAAAAACCATACTCTTCCATTCTATTTTCAAGCATTTCCTTATAGAAATTACCCTCTTTATGATATAGCTGATTCACATAGCTTTCCATATGGTGTCACCTTCTTTGATTTCAGTTCTTGGATTACTTCAGTTCTTGGATTACTTCAGTTCTTGGATTACTTACATTTTTCAACATTTTCTATAAATTACTTATGCATGAGATAAAACCGGAAATCTTCCTTTGTGAATAAATTTATTACCTTTTACAAATAAGGTCGTACCTTCTTCTTGTAATAGTTCGCAAGTATATCCAATGTCATCAATTGGAGTAAAGCCAAGCATAACCCTCCTTGTCTCCTTTGAAAGCAAACTACTTATTACCTCTTCTAAGGAATAGTTTTCTGCGCAGAATATATCCATGAGGAAGAACTTATCTTCTTCCATCTCCGCTACTGCAAGCAGGTCTAATTCTTCGCAATAATATAAATCCTGCGACATAAATGAGTTTAGATAAAACATACTAAGATTCGAATTATTTATCATCGAAAACTTTGCAGAAGGTCGTGTAGTTCGAGCTAATCGGATCACATTCTGATAGTCGGCAGGACTTGACATATCCAACTTTCTGAAAGAAAGTTTATTTCTGAAAGAAAGTTTATTATCCTCTTCTTGGTCTTGATCATTTTTTATAAACTGCTTGGAATAACCGTACTCCTCTGCCTGAGTGAAACCAAACTTTGGATAAAAATCCAATACAGTTTCATTCGCAAACAAATAAATCAAATCGCAAGTTCCATCATATTCTTTCATGATAGCTTCCATTAGTATTCTGCTTAGACCTTTCTTTCGAAAAGCCTGATCTGTCATTACTGTACCGATTTGTATCGTGTGATAAACTCTGTCACCCACCTTGAAATCAATCTTATTCATCGATACGTTTGCTACTATTTTATCATGATACGCGAGAGAGTAGGGATTATAGCATTCTCCCCAGAATCCTTTCTCGTACCAATCGCTAAAATCAATTCCATAAACTTCTTTTGCAAGTTCATAAAAGCTGACGCGGTATTTTTCATTCTCTCTATAGCTATGAATCATAGTATACTCTTCATTTCCAATAATTATTGTATTGTTAGCTTCCATTCCTGTCTCCTTTAACTGATAATAAAAACCTTCATTGCTTCGTTTTAATAATTCACTAGTTCTTTAGAGTATTATTTTTCTACGATTCACCATATAGCCATACCTCAGGTGATTGCTTACTATATGAATTACTAATATGACTTAATTACTTCCATAAATCTTTCTCCGTATTTATCAAGCTTAAACTGCCCGATTCCAGAAACAGCAAGCATCTCTTCCTGGCTCTTAGGTTTACTCTGGCAGAGCAAGATCAGTGTTTTATCAGAGAAGACGATATAAGGAGGGACCTTCTCTTCCTTTGCGATTTCCATTCGCAAATTACGAAGAATCTCAAATAAATTCTCATCAATATCAATTACTTCCCCTGTTGTCTGCAGTAAACTCTGTTTTCCCTTACTGGAGGTTTTTCTTCCGGTTTTTCCTGCTGCCTTTTTAATTCTCTTTGCCATCTTTTCTTTCTTAAGCTGCTGGTTTTCTTCCAGTTTGTCCTGTTTCGTTGCCAGTTTCATAATAATCTGCTGGTTCTCTTCAAGGAGTTCACCAGCCTTCTCGGTCAACTTACAGATTGCATATTCTTCATTCGTCAGATATACATAATTCTGTAGAATCAAGTGGTTCATGACCTGTCTGAGTATAAAAACCGGCTGGTCCTTACTACTTCCAAAATGAATATTCTCATTCATATGATTCTTTTTCAGTTTCGCCAAATCATTGCCATGAATCGTATCGATGATGACACCCATACCAAACCTCTGTCTGCTGCTCTGTACACATCCAATGATCTGTCTGGCTATCTCGGTGACATCGATTTCTTCGAACTGGGTAAGACAATTGGAACAGTTCCCACAGTAATTTGAGCCGTATTCACCAAAATAGCGAAGAATATAGTCGCGTAAGCATTCATTGGTAAAGCAGTAGTACGTTATTTTCTTCAGTCGCTCACGTTCTCTTTCTCTCACAAGCTCCCTCATATTATAATCCAGTTCTTCCTTGTCATTATTGTTGTCAATAAAGAATTGGTTGGTGATGACATCCTGCCCTCCATATAGAAGAGTACAGATGGCGGTTTCCCCATCTCTTCCTGCTCTTCCTGCCTCCTGGTAGTAGCTTTCAATATTCTTCGGCATATTATAATGTATGACAAATCGCACATTTGATTTATCAATTCCCATTCCAAAAGCATTGGTTGCCACCATAATAGGTTTACGGTCATAGATAAAATCATCCTGATTATTGCGCCGCTCTTCATCGCTTAAACCTGCATGATATCTAGTAACATCAATTCCTTCTGCACTCAGTCGCGAGCATACTTCCTCCACGACCTTACGTGTTAAGCAGTAAATAATCCCGCTTTGGTCAGGGTTATCCACAATGAATTTGTATGTTGCCGCATATTTATCCGCCGGTGTCTGCACCGAAAAGAATAAGTTCTTACGGTCAAATCCGGTAGATACTATCGTAGGTTCCCTTAATTTCAGCATTTTTATGATGTCATTCTTAACTTCTGTGGTGGCTGTTGCTGTAAATGCGCTGATTACCGGTCTTTTCTGAAGTTTATCGATGAATTCTACAATTTTTAGATAACTTGGTCTGAAATCCTGTCCCCATTGGGATACACAGTGAGCTTCATCTACACTGATCATGGAAATATTCGCATCAAGCGCAAAATCAATAAATTCCTCCGTCATCAAACGCTCCGGAGCTACATAGATAATCTTATAGCGCCCCTCCTTCGTATACTGCATCGCCAGGCGGTATTGTCCTGCCGTCAAAGAACTATTAAGAAACGCCGCATGGATTCCAACTTGGTTGAGTGCACTTACCTGATCCTTCATCAGAGAGATTAATGGAGAAATCACGATGGTAATCCCTTCCATGATAAGAGCCGGAAGCTGAAAGCAGATGGATTTGCCTGCTCCTGTCGGCATGATTCCAAGCGTATCCTGATGTTTTAGTATACTATCGATCAATATTTCCTGGCCTTCACGAAATTCATCATATCCAAAATATTGTTTTAGTAGTCTATCTTTCTCCTGCAATATATATTTCTCCCTTATCGTGGTTATTGTCATTTCTATTATGACTATTGACTCATCTCTTTAATGAATCCTTTTCGGTATGCTTCTAGCAGTCTTTCAAGATCTTTGATCTGAAGCTTAAGCTCTTCGCCAACATCTGTGTCCCCTACACGTTTTCGAATTACTTCTTTCTCCAATACGACTGTTGTGGAGAGGATATCTTTTTCTTCTTCAATTGCCTTCTGTGTCGATTCAAACGCCTCATGGGATACTAGTAGAAGTCCATAGGAATTATTAATTAAAGTATATCCGGCAATACCTGTTTTTGCCTGATATGCTCTGGAAAATCCACCATCAATCACTAAAAGCTTTCCATTCGCCTTGATCGGACTTTCACCTTTCTTGATATTAACCGGAACATGACCATTGATGATATGAGAAACTTTCGGATCCATTCCGAACTCTTCAAAAATCCGGTTACAGATCTGCTCATCTGCCATCAAGTCATAGTAATGATTTTTAATTTCCTTATGAGTTTCCTTTTCTTCTATAAAATAGCGTTCAAAGGTTGTCATCTTATTCTTGCCAAATAGTGGTGATTCCGGTCCATTCCACAGATACCAAATGATATCACTTGCATAGGATTTAGCAACCGGGTCACTCTTATGGAAATATCCTTCTCTTATCAAAATATCAAGGCGGTCCAAATATGCTTTCCCACTATATTCCTTCCCAGATGCACCAATACTCACCTTCTGAAAGCTGCCGTCTTCCTTCATCGGAATGCAGCCATGGTATAGAAGGTTTGTATTGTATCGAAGATACATGCTTCCATTTGCAAACAAGAAACGGACATGCTTCTGAAGCTTTTCACTATTTTCAAAGGAGAATTGCAGTTTCTCCATTAATTCCTTTTCTTCTGGAAGGAGTTCAAAGGGATTCTTAGGGTCAACTGTCGGAAAATCGACATCTTTTAGTTGATAAGTAATACCATTTAATTTGATGGTGCCTTCTAAGTAATCAATTTTGTTGAGTAACAGTCTATCTGCCATCATAAAATGCGGACGTTGTTGGATTATCGTCCCTTCTAACTTAAACTGAATCATTGTGATTGCTTTATGCATCTGTGCGATTAGCTGAAGCTCTTTCTCACTATAGATATCTTCATTCATAATCTTGGGACGAAATTCCAAACATTCGTCTGCATTATAAAAATCCAGTGCAAAGGTCGCAAGCGGCAGTAAATTGATGCCGTAACCCTCCTCTACCGTATTCAGATTGGCATATCTTGCACAGATACGAAGAACATTTGCGATACAAGCCTGCTGGCCGGAAGCAGCACCCATCCACAAAATGTCATGGTTGCCCCACTGAATATCGACATTGTGATGCGTCATGAGTGTATCCATGACAATTTCGGCTCCGGGTCCACGATCATAGATATCTCCAATAATATGCAGCCGGTCGATTACTAGCTGCCCAATTAGCTTAGACAGTGCGATAATGAATTCATTGGCTCTTCCAATACGAATAATTGTCTTAATAATTTCACTATAATAATCCTCTTTATCTACACGGTCCGGCTGCTCATGAAGAAGTTCCTCAATAATATAAGCGAAATCCTTCGGGAGTTTTTTACGTACTTTCGAACGTGTGTATTTGGAAGAAGCATCTCTGCATATTTCAATCAGACGGTACAGCGTTATCTTATACCAATCTTCAAGATTCGTTTCACTTTTCATGATTATTTCTAACTTCTGTTCCGGATAATAAATTAGAGTTGCCAGACTTTTAATATCTTTTTCTCCCAACGTCTTTCCGTACAAATCCATAATCTTTCGCTTGATCACGCCGGATGCATTCCTCATCACGTGATTGAAAGGCTCATATTCTCCATGAATATCGGTCAGAAAATGTTCTGTTCCTTTTGGAAGATTTAAAATTGCTTGTAAATTGATAACCTCAGTACAGGCAGCTGCAATTGTCGGATATTGTTTCGATAAAAGTCTCAGATATTTTAACTCGTTTACTGGTTCTTTGTCTTGAACATCTTCCTTATATAGCATATTAATAACCCTGCCTTTCTCTCTACCTGCAAACTTTGGGCCGCAGGCACAAATTTGCGCGTGAAAGAGTCATCTTTCACGCTAACCACATGATGCTGCTTTGTAGTATCTCAAAAACCTGGAAGAACAAGGAACGAGGACCACTGTACGAGTTTCGAAGCTCTTCTGCGTACTATCCTCTCCTGTTTCATTTTTTCAGTGTTAATCCTGATCAAAAATTCTATTTTTCCATATCCTTTTGCATATGATTTGTCTTCTGTTACATAAGTATACTCCGTCTACTTTTTATATTCTACCACAAATCATAAAAGGGATGCAATTATCATACTTTCGGGAAGGATACAATATCTCGTTATCGAAGTAATATCCAATTCAAATTAGATAAGGAGCATATTAAAGAAGCAGTCTTTTTCAAGATGAAATACACCACAAATGTAAGATTCTTTTGATTAACATTTGAAGTTTAATTTTATCTTGAAAAACCTGCTTTTTATTGTTTCACTTATATCCACTTATTTTATACGTTCGATATTTACTCTGAATTTCTGCCGATACGGTTCTTCTTTCTTTATGCTGGTATTGCGAAATACTGACAGCATAACTCCTAATACGATGAAATTTACGATCAGACTGGTTCTGCCATAGGAGACAAAGGGCAGGTTTACCTGAGAAATCAATCGGAATCCAAGATTAGAAATAATATAGATGCCTCCTTGCATTGCAAATACCAAGGTGCATCCAATTCCAACGAATTTACCCAGATATTTCTTTTGTACAAGCGAAGTACGAATCAATGCCAAAATAAATATAGTAAATAAAGCGATGATTCCGATTCCTGCGGCAAGTCCAAACTTATCTATCACAAAAGTCAGTATATAATCCGAATTCAGATTTGTAATATATCCCAAAGATTGACTCTCTACCGATAAATTCGGCGACTCTCCAAAGAGCTTTGCTCCTGAAAGTATCTGCCTAATCACATTCATCTGATAACCTTCCGGATAAAGATCTGGATGAAGAATTACGTGAAATAGATTTTGCAGTCGGGTCATCTGATAGCTGCTTAGAAGGTACGTATTCGTTATGATTGCGGTAAGGATGATGGTTGGAATCCATCCCCATACGACTGCAAGCGATTTCCACTTTGAAGTTCCAAACCAGTTCATCAGGATTGCAATCGACAAAATAATCAGGCTCGATAGAACTAACCCTAAATATACATAACATTGCGAAATATAATTTATCTCCACCAGTGCTACCATCAGGCAAAATAACAGGCATTTCAAGATTCCTAAGTACCCTTTCTTACGATAGGCATATACAATTCCTCCGAAGGCAGGTAAAAACAACATAGCATAAGCATGCAGGTAGAATAACTGCCCGTTCACCCTCGGGCCAAAAGGTGCATATGCAACAACTGCTGCCAGGAGTATCATCCATATTATTTTCGGGTATCTTCCAAGGATAGAATAATCCGTAAAATACATAAGTAACATGAAAGCGATACCAATCACCATACCCTCGATATGCTTTCCAATATTAATCGTACATGAATTCCCATTCGCAATCATAAATTGATTTATACTGATCTGCGCCATAATTCCCATACTGCATAGAATAATCACAAGGAGCAGAATACGCCACGCTGTCTTTGGCTTATGAATTTTATTTAATTGCCTGCCAACTTCCGTTGGACTCCCCATTTGTTCAATTGCCATCGTAAGTGCAGATTCTTCCTCCCGGCCTTCCTCAATATAGGCAGTCTGCTGGTCCTCAATGTGACTACTGATTTCCTCTGCTACTGCAGCCCTGGCTTTCTTGCAGCGGATCTGTGTGGTGACCTGTTCTAGGTATTCCTGTTTCTGATCATGCTGTTGCAAAAGATGCACCTCCTAACACGGAGGCTACTGCGTGAGTGTATTCGTTCCATTCCCCACTTAGTTCCTGAAGGTACTTCCGGCCTTTCTTCGTGAGGCGGTAGTATTTACGCGGTTTTGCACTTTCTAAGTCATCATAAGATTCTAAATATCCTTGTTCTTCTAGTAAATGAAGTAACGGATACAAGGTACCTGCTTTCAGATCAAATACATGATTCGATCGTTGGTGCAAAGTATCAATCATTTCATATCCATATCTGTCTTTCTCCGCTAATAAACTTAACAGGAGCATTGAGGTGCTTCCGGATAACAAGCTTTTATTGACTGACATAAGATTCACTCCCTTCCTTATTTTCATATTAATAACCACGACTTTCTCTCTCCTTGCAAACTTTGGGCTGCATGCACAAAGTTGCGTGTGAATAATCTTCACGAAGTGAAGATGTTCTTTCTTCACTTTAATCATTCCGGTATTCGACAGCCATTTCATATATAGATTATCTATCTATAATATATATCGGCAATCTATATATGTCAAGTATATTATACTACTTTCTGATTTCTTGAATAATACTATAAAAAAGGAGCCTTTGCTCCACCGAGGAATACTCCTCGATTAGGCAAAAGCTCCTTACTATGTACTGAATATTTCTACCAGTTCATTCGATCTGCTGGCTTTCTCTATCACGAGATTGGTAACGTAACTATAAATTCACTGCCCTTGTTTAATTCGCTCTTTACCGTTATCTCACCGCCATGTGCTTCCACAATAGCTTTAACGACAGATAGTCCAATTCCAGAACCGCCAGTATCTCTGGTACGTGATTTGTCGGCTCTATATAAGTGTTCAAAAATATTCGGTAAATCTTCGGAGGAGATTCCAATTCCTGTATCAGAAATGATTAGTTCTGCTTTTCGTTTATCTTTCTTTGCTGTTATCTTAATTGAACCATTCTCATCCGTATATTTGAGCGCATTTGATAATAAATTGATGACCACCTGTGTAATTTTATCTTTATCTGCATATATCTCACATAAAGAATTACTTATTTCCATTTTAATGTGTTTCGCCGCTACATCGGGTTGATAAGTCAGTGCAACCTGCTCTATGACGCTAGCGAAATCAAACTTGGTCTTTTGAAGAATCAAGCTGTCATTTTCAATCTTCACGATTTTATCTATCTCAGATATCATTCTTGTTAGGCGCAGGATTTCCTGTCTGCAACTTTCCAGTCTTTCCGTGGTCGGTTCCCAGATTCCGTCAATCATTGCTTCTAAATTCAGCTGCAGCGAAGCCAGCGGTGTCCTGAATTCATGTGCATAGTCTCTAGCCATATTTTTCTTAGAAATCTGCTGTTGCTCCAGTGTAATCGCTAGAGCGTTAATGCTGTGCATCAGCTGATTTATCTCTATTGTCTTTGAATCTATGGTGAGCCTTTCCGTGTAATTGCCTGTCTCAATTTCTCTTGCCTGATCAATGACTTTTCTAATTGGTCTGGAAATCCTATTTGCCATAATAAATCCTAATAAGCCGGCAATCAGCATAAATACGGCAGCAACGCTGATAAAGATCTTATTCAATACATCTAAGAATTGAACATCCTCCTCGTTATAGTAGAAAGGTCCATAATATCCAAGTGTGACGGTACCTACGAGTGTATCATTTTTAATAATATCGTATTTCTTCTGTGTGTATTCACCCTTGAAGTTTGGATATATACTCTCCATTTGCGTTCGCATGCTTTCTATCATATTATCGCAGATCTGGCTGTCAAGCGTGCTCATACAGAACAATTCATTGTTATCCGTATCATTTACCATGAGAACCAGTCCTTGTGACAGAGCAGTTTTCCCAATATTCTCAAGTATTGCTATCTTCGGTATTTCTCCCTTCTCACCAAACTCATTGCTTACCGAGTTGACAATGTCCTGATTCACGATTTCCTGCGTGCCAATAATATAGCTTTGGAATTTTTGCTCTAAAAAATACTTGGATCCCAGATAAAGAGAGCTCACTAAGAATAAGGAAAGTAAGACATATGATATTGTAAGTTTCATTTTCAGACTTAATTGCATCGTAATCCCCTTTCCATCCATGCTCTGCGAATCTGGTCATCGGTATATACCATAGTTTGATAAAATTATTTTTCAAACAATATTATCTATTTTTTACTTCTAATATTTTGTTGATAAGGTAAAATCAGGTATCTGCTCTTACCTTAGAAGTCAGTTTCTTTCATCAAATCAATGATTAGCTCCGTTACTTTGCTTCACCGAATTTGTAACCTACACCACGAATCGTAACAATATAATTAGGATTTGCGGTATCATCTTCTATTTTACTTCTCAGGTTTTTGATATGGGAATCAATCGTTCTTTCAAATCCATCATAATCTGCTCCAAATGCAATTTCAATGAGTTCTTCTCTGGTAAATATCTTCTTGGGATATTTGATCATCGCACATAGTAATTTGAATTCATTGGGAGTAAGATTAACAATTTCACCTGATTTTTTAACGGAATGTGCGTTCAGATCCACTTCCAGATCATTATGATTCCAACTCATCATATTAAAAAGAGGGGATACGCCCTCCTTAGAACGCCGAAACAGGCTGTTGATTCTTGCCATTAATTCTCTTGGGCTGAAAGGTTTTGTCACATAATCATCTGCCCCTATATTCAAGCCATTTATTTTATCGTCTTCTTCTATCTTCGCGGTAAGCATGATGATGGGAACTCTTGAAGTTCTTCGAATTGCCTTGCATACTTCTTCCCCTGATATCTTCGGCAGCATCAGATCAAGAACTACTAAATCCGGATTCATTTTATCAAACAGAGATAGTCCTTGTTCTCCGTCAAAAGCTACAATCGCCTGGTAGCCGCTATTTTCAAGATATGCGGCTACTGCTTCTACTATTTTAGGTTCATCATCTACAATCAATACTTTTTTCTTCGGTTCGCTCATCTTCAGCCCCCATTCCTATATTCTGATAGAATAGACTCTTCTTATGTTAATAATAATATCTCAGAGAATAAATGAAAGAAGTTCAACATGAATTACGATTCAATTCCAGAAGGAATCGGATTGTTACTATAGTTATAACATATTAATCGGTCTGGGTGTTATTATTTTTGCGTCCAATACTCCGCAACATCACTTGGGAAGTCCCGTTGTATCAGTTTCCGATGAAGCCGGGGTATCACTTACGTCACCTGTATCATTACTAGCAGCCGTAACTGTGATGCTGCTTCTGATCATTCCCATCCAGCAGCTATATCCATAATTGCCAGCTTCCGTCGGTGTAAATGTAATAATGTTTTCACCTACCACAAGTTTTTGCTTAATATTATATTCCGGAATTATGATTTCACCATTACATCCGTTGAGATTCTTAGCATCTGCATTAATAATCCATTTCACAGGAATTCCTGCCTGTACGTTAAGAGGTGGATAACTTCTAGATTCCAGGGTTGTAGTAATCTCCTGAACATCTTCGTTTACGGTATTAGTACTGTTTTTAGTACTCGTACTTGAACTGTTGATACCATCCTCTGCAGCGCGGAATGTAATCCCGGTAAATGCAAATCCTCTGCTTACCATGACAAACCCTAGTACCATAACAAGCACTGCACTTGCCTTTATCATATTCTTAGCAAACTTAGAACTGAGCAACGAACCCAGTGCTCCAAATGCGAAGAGAAGGGGAACGGTTCCAAGGCTAAACATAAACATAGATAAAGCTCCTGCTAAAAAACTTCCAGTACCAAGCGCATAAAGCTGCATTGCCTGTAAGGGGCCACAGGGCATAAGTCCATTTAACATTCCAACTACAAAAGGTCCTTTATTACCCTTCGCAAGATGGATTTTTCCGGCAAATACCTTTGGCATATGAGGATTTAATTTTCTAAGAAACGGAAACAGATTCAGCATATTAAGACCCATGATTACCATAAATACACCAGCAAGGATGGAGATGAACGCACTTCCTGTATTAGAAATACTAAAAACCGAACCAAGAGTACCGACAATACCGCCTATGATGGTATAGGACACTACTCTGCCTGCATTATACATCAGACTTGGCAGCAATTTCGAGAATTTACCAGGATTCGTATTCTTAAGTTGAGCAGATACGCAAAGCGAAAGATTGATTCCACCGCACATCGCCACACAGTGAAGGGAGGAGAGAAGTCCAACCACAAATAAGATTCCGTATCCCATTCCAGGATTAATTTTCGGTATAAAATTGAATCCAATCGTATTTTTAATAATTAAGTACGCTCCTAGAAGGAGAATTCCGATAATGACCAGTTGTCCGTTTGGATTCTTCTCCACTTCAGTTTTTACTGGAGCTGAGTTCTGCTTCACATCATTATCTAGCTTTACATCAGTATCTGGCTTCACACCATAATCCAGCTTCTCGATGGTTTGAATAATATCTTCCAATTTAATTTTGTCTTCTTCATAAGTGATCTTCAGGGTAGAGGATTTGTAGCTGACCTCTGCTTCCTGTACTCCCTCCATTTTTATGAGTTCATTCTCAATCCTTGTTTCACAGGCCGTACAGGATAATCCTTTCAGCTTTAATGTTTTTTTGATTATTTTCTGTCCCATAATTACCACCTTCTGATTTTATGACTTCCAATTTTCAAATATTTCTTTTGCACTTTGGAGATAATCTTTTGAAATTGTTATATTGGTTTCCTTTACTGTATATTAAATGGTTTCAGGAATTTCATCACTTTAACCATTTTTCCTTTATCGTCTTTCATTTCAACGGAAGCATATACCCAGCCTTCTACTGCCTCCGGGTTTACGCTGGCTTCGATAAAGATTGCCGGATCAACAACAAATACGATATCTTTATCATTGGTGCTCATATCTTTAGCCCATTCGAATTTGTTGCCGCCACCTAAGTCTACATTATAATGATCTAAGGCTTCATGGTACCCGATGGATCCTCGATAAAGTTTTACGATTTGATTAAAGGATTCGCTTGGCGTTGTTTCTTGGCTATATTGTAATGTATCATTACCTAGCTTCGTTCCAAGCATAATTTTATCCTCAAAAGCGATGCCCTCCGGTAATTTGCTGACATCTAGTCCGGCTGCAATAAAGGGTGCTGCATCAAATTCCAACATCACATCATGAACCGGGCTTGCGCTGTAATCTTTACTCCAAATGAATCTAGCGGAATTATCCGGTGCACTGAGCGACCACCCTCCATTCATTTCATCTGCTGTCACCTGATTTGGGACAGCTTCCACAACTTCTTGAAAAGAGGTCTGTGCTACTTTACCGATTACGTCTGTCTGTGAACAGGCAGTGAGTGATACGACTGTGATTGCAGTAATTAGTGCTAATATAATTTTATTTTTCATTTTATTATTCTCCATTCTAATAAATATATTTATGGTTATAGTACCTAATAACCAGTTAGGTCTTTTAAATATGTGATTTGAGCGATAATTCAAATTCGCCGCGGGAAGAATCTTCACACTAAACCATGCAGCTTACAAGTCATCTTGTAATACTGATCAAATATTAATGTGTGGCTTGAAGCCCTTTAGTCTAAGTGCATTTGTTAATACCGATACGGAGCTTAACGACATTGCTGCTGCCGCCAGCATCGGATTCAGTGTCGGTCCTCCAAATGCATATAACAGTCCTGCTGCCACCGGGATTCCCAGTACATTGTAACCAAACGCCCAGAACAGGTTCTGCTTAATATTTCGAATCGTACTTTTACTTAACTGAATCGCGGTAGGAACATCCATTAAGTCGCTCTTCATTAATACGATATCTGCGGATTCCATTGCGACGTCGGTTCCTGATCCGATGGCGATTCCGATATCAGCCTGAGCTAAAGCAGGTGCATCATTAATACCATCTCCGACCATTGATACAATTTTACCTTCTGCCTGTAATTTCTTCACTTCATTTGACTTATCCTGGGGAAGTACTTCCGCTAAAACCCGGTCAATTCCAACCTGCTTCGCGATTGCTTCCGCCGTTCTTCTATTATCGCCGGTAATCATGGCTACTTCGATTCCCATCTCATGAAGAACTTTAATTGCTTTCGCACTGCTTTCCTTGACTACATCCGCAACTGCAATGATTCCGGACAGTTCCTGATCAATTGCAATATACATTGGAGTTTTACCTTCGGAAGCCAGCCTGTCTGATTCACTTTTCAGTTGCGTGAGCGAAATATGTCTTTCCTTCATTAACTTTTTATTTCCAAGAAGTACTTTTTTGCCTTCTGTGGATACCTCTATCCCGCATCCCGGTATTGCTATAAAGCTGTCTATCTTAATCAGATCCAGATTCTCTTTTTTTGCACCATGTATAATGGCTTCACCCAAAGGATGTTCGGATCCTTTTTCTGCGGAGGCTGCTATCTGCAAAAGTCTATTTTTAGTAATTGCTCCTATTGTTAAAATATCAGTAACTTCAGGCTTTCCTTCTGTTATCGTTCCTGTTTTATCAAATACGATTGTATTGATTTTATGGGTTGTTTCCAGGATATCTCCACCCTTAATTAATATTCCGTATTCCGCTCCTTTTCCTGTTCCCACCATAATTGCGGTAGGAGTTGCAAGTCCAAGCGCACATGGGCAGGCGATTACCAGAACAGAGATGAAGATGGAGATGGCAAAGGTAAAGGATTGACCGCTGATCAACCAAATAAGCGAGGTCAGAAGCGCAATTCCAAACACGATCGGAACAAAATACCCTGAGACAATATCAGCCATTTTAGCAATTGGTGCTTTCGTTCCTTGTGCATCTTCTACTAACTTAATGATTTGGGCAAGTGCGGTATCGCTTCCAACTTTTGTTGCTTTGAAGGTAATGGATCCATTTTTATTAATGCTTGCCGTGTATACTTTATCGCCTTGTTTCTTCTCTATTGGCATGCTCTCACCGGTCAGCATGGATTCATCTATCGAAGTGCTTCCTTCTATTACGATTCCATCTACCGGAATTTTTTCACCCGGTTTCACGACAATGAGATCATTTACTTCTACTTCATCAATCGGAAGAACCACTTCTTTTCCGTCCTGTATCACGATTGCGGTTTTCGGAGCAAGACCCATCAGCTTTTTAATCGCTTCCGAGGTTTTTCCTTTTGATAAAGCTTCGAGTGATTTTCCTAACAGTATTAAGGTTATAATAACTCCTGCAGATTCAAAATACAGATCCTCCATATAAGCGAAATCGCCCATCGCAATTCGATAAGTGGAATAGATGCTATAAATTACTGCTGCCGAAGTTCCCATCGCAATCAGAGAATCCATATTGGGACTTCGCATGAAAATCGCTTTAAATCCGATCGAATAAAATTTATTTCCTGCAATCAAGATTGGAATTACAAGTATGATCTGCATGATTGCATAATTAAGCGGATACTGCATCGGTTTAAGGAAAGTTGGAATCGGGAATCTCAGCCACCATATCATAGCTCCCATTGCTAAATACAGAAGTGGAATACAAAAGGACGCTGATACAATAAATTTCGTCCATAAGGTTTTAATATCCTTCTGCTTTCTGATTTTATCCTCATCAATTGCGGCTTTCGTCTCAATTTCCATAGCCTTATAACCAGCTCTGTCGATTGCCTGTTTGATTGCTGATATCCTTACTACGTTTGGGTCATATCTGGTAATCAGTTTTTCTGTTGCGAAATTAACGGAAGCACCGGACACACCTTCTAATTTTGCTACCACCTTTTCGATTCGAATCGCACAGGCTGCACAAGTCATACCTTGTATCGGCATTGTGATTTCTTTCTCTTTTACCTCTTGTATCGTTTCATACTCAATATCAGCGACTTCAACTTTTCTCTTTGGTGCATATATTTCTTGGATATTATTTGACTGCATTCTTTACTCCCCCTTAAGTTATTATTAATTCATAATTCACTTTAACAAGTCTTTATGCAGATTTGATGGAGATGATAAATAATTTTGAATAAATTTTATACTGACGGTCTTAATTCAACGGTATCAACTTACTATCTTACCTATCTTAATATTTTAGCATCTTAATCTCCTGATATTTATTCATCTTGATACCTTGGAGCCATAAGGTTATAATTAAGTCATCAATCAAAGGAGAACTACAAATGAAGACCATCGAAGTTGTTGCAGCTATCATAATAAAAGATGACAAAATTCTTGCCACCAAACGTGGTTATGGTGAGTTTATCAATATGTGGGAGTTTCCCGGCGGGAAAATAGAAGTGGGCGAGACAAAAGAAACAGCCCTAATCCGAGAAATCGAAGAAGAGCTGCTGGTTCTTATTGATGTGAAAGAATTCTTATGTACAATAGACTATGACTATCCTAATTTCCATCTTACGATGCATTGCTTTATCTGCCAGGTAGAGAATGGCAAGCTGACCTTAGTGGAGCATAATGATGCTAAATGGCTAGAAGTGAATGACCTCAGCACTTTGGAGTGGCTACCCGCAGATCTGAGTATATTAATTTCAATTAAAGATTGGTTTCAAGCCAATAAGTGATGGATTCCTCACCGCCATTTAGAAATATTTCAATGGTCTTCGTATCCTTAAGAATGGCCATTTCCCTTATTTCCTCTGCAATATGCAGTTCTATTTCAAATTGCTGGGATGGGATTTTCAGCTTATTGCCTCCTATTTCAATTAAGGAATTCTCGGATACCAGTAATCCTTCTGCTTCTCTTACCGGAAACATGAATATCTTCCCTTCCTTGATGAATATCTCCCTTGGAATGGTCAGTGCTCCGGCATATTCTACACCTTCCTCTACCTTCTTATCCCAAGAATACAGCCAGGCAATGACAATCCTTCGCCCCTTTTCATCCAAAAAGGTCTGCGGTGCATAAAAATGCGGTCCTGCTTCCGGTGTATGATAAGAAATCGGAGTGAAGGTTCTGCCATCAAAATCACCGTATACAAACATCGTGGCATGACTTGCCTTTCCCATCTGCGAAAACATTAAGATGAATTTATCTTTATATTGAAATAAATCCGGACATTCAATCACTGCACCGTACTGTGAGCCTTCTAATAAAACTCCGGAATAGTCCCAGCGATATAAATCCTTCGAAGTATACATTACTATTTTACCGATGCCTTCTTTACCCGTACCGCAAACCATGTAATAGGTATCTCCAATCAAAGATACCTTGGGATCTCTGAACTCCCCGCTACCCTCTAATGGAAAATTAGCTATAATTGGATTACCACTATATTTCTCAAAATGTATTCCATCCAAGCTGGTCGCCATCGACTGCGTCTGTCCAAGTTCCTGCGATACTGAAGTATAGAACAGATATAGAACCTCATCTTTGACCACTGCGCTTCCTGAATAGCAGCCTCCCCCGTCATCATATGACTGATCCGGATATAATGCAATCGGCAGCTCCTCCCAGTGTATCAGGTCTTCGCTGACGGCGTGTCCCCAGTGCATCTGTCCCCATTTGGGTGCATAGGGATAATGTTGAAAAAACGCATGATATTTACCCCTGAAATATACCAATCCATTGGGATCATTGATCCAGCCTTTGCAGGGTTCGAAATGATATTTAAGTCTGTCTGACATAAGAAATCTCCTCCTCGAAGAAAAATATTTTCCTTGATTTTTTAATTATAACATTATAGAATACTAACTGTTAACGAAAACAAGTGCGTATAATTGATCAGCACGAGACTGCCAAAGTCTCGTGCTTTATTTTATGCCCATCCCTCAAAAGGAGATTATAACCAATGGATTTTTTACAAATGGCCAAGAAACTTTGCCATCTCATTCTTCATTGAATCCTGCATCACTCAGCCTATCGCACGTTTTGCGATGTTGAAACTGCATCTGTCAAAATAAAGTAATCTGCTCATTACGGTAGCTTTCTTGTTTTGCTTCTTGAATTTTATCTCCTTCTTTGCTGTTTCCAATTAAAAACGGAGAGGACGGATTATGCTGCTGCATATTTTTCCTTACGGTTTCCTGATTATAATTTGCATAACAGTAAATACAGCCATGTCCGCAGGTATTATATGCTCCAATATCATTTCCCAATAGACAATTGCAGGCTTCCCTTGGAGATTTCTTTTTCTTTGGAACTTCCAGCCTGCAGCCAATTGCCCGTTCAATAATCGGTTTTGTCATACACCCGGCTATATCAACCCCATATTCTTCTAAATCTGTACCTTCACAGCAGGTCCGAATTGTAATTCCATATGCTTGCCCTATCCGGACAAAGGCTTTTCCTAATGTAATTCTATCCTGCATGGTAACTTCTCTCGCTCCAGGAAAATTACGCTTCGTCTTGGCATATAAATCGATAAAGCTAATCACGCAGTTGTCCGTATATCCACTCATGCTCTTCGCCATCTGTTCAAAGCTGTTGATATGAAACTCTACCGAATATTCATCCGTAATAAAGATAGGATCATAACGCCAGCCGATTGCGTTTAATCCTACTTTATTGGATAATTTCTTAAAACTTTCTATTACCTTCTCTTTATCCGGAACATTGGGTTCAATTTCTTTCCCGTAAGGAGTGATTGTCACGAACCAAAACTGCCGAAAGGCATCAATTTCCTTCAGGCGGTCAAGCATCGGTTCCGGATTCTTTGTACAGAATGCAAGGCAGTCAACCACCTCAGGCGTTAACCTGTATTTCGTTATTTGCTCCTCATAATATGGATTTCGTACCAGCACATATCCTTCTTTTATCCTATTATAAAACCAGTCAATAAAATATGCCGGAATATCTGTCCTTGAACCTGTATTTATTATCATATAAATAACCATGCCTTTCTCTCTGCCTGTAAACTTTGGGCTGCAGGCACAATGTAACACTTATATCCTTACTCATCTAGCTCTATGTTCTAATTGTTCTGTTATTTCTTCTTTCCCTACCGGTATTCTATCATCCTTTGCAAAGCCAAGCAATACTTGAATATTGTCCTGATAATTGCTGGTAATGTTTCACTTCTGCATAAGCTCCTGTCCGTCAGCCAACCATCTACTTATTTTTCTTAAAGTATGATTTGCATATTCTCACTTTCTATATTATAGTATCAGCATAACGCAATATTCGTAAGTAGGCACCTTTTTATTATTTAGCCAATTTTCTTAACTAATGAGTATCTAAGGTATTTTTCAACGTTCAGAATTTGTAATTGGGTTCGTTTGATTCCGTTCAAAGTAAGAAATGTTGTTTTCAATGTTGTATAATGAAATTCTTCAAAAATCCAAAATATAAGGAGTCAAGTAAATGATGAAATGTCTTTTATGGGGAACCGGTCAAATCTATAATTCATATGTTAATATGATAAAATATTATGAACTGAGTGGAACAATTGATGTTATCGGCATCACTTCTAATATTACTGTTTTTAACAAAATTAATGGTTTTTCCTATCTACCAAAAGCAAGCTTACCCAAAATCGATTTTGATATTATCATTATTATGGCTGAGAATAAAGCTTTCATCGAAATTGCTTCAGAAGCTGCCGCTTTAGGGATCCCGAACGAGAAGTTAATCTCCTATAGAGTTTTTACATTACCTAATTTCAACCTTCAGACTTATTTAGAAATCAGAGAAAGTAAACCGACAATTTTTTCAAATAATTGCTGGGGTGGAATAACCTATCATCATTTAAAATTAGAATTCACATCTCCCTTGATTAATATGTATGAAAATTCAAGAGACTATATAAAATTACTTAAAAATCCAGAAAAGTATATGAATAGCAAGTTAACTCTTAAAGAAGAATGTTACGAGCCAACTCTTAAAAGAAATTATCCTATCTGCTATTGTGATGATATTTTGTTGCACTTCAACCACGATACTTCATTTGAAGAAGCAAATGAATCTTGGGAAAGAAGAAAGAAAAGAATTAATTGGAATAATTTATTTGTTATGATGTATACAGAATCCGAAGAAATTGCTATGGAATTTGCAAAATTACCATATGAGAGAAAAATATGCTTCGTTCCATTTCCCTCTAGTGAAAAATCCTTGGTTTATGTGGATTTTTGCAATAAGAACGAAATGGCTGATATACCATTTTGGAAAATAGTAAATGGAATGGCTGCCGATATATATCCTTATTATGATATTCTCGAATTATTATCACACGGTAACATAAGCAAGATATCAACCATAGAATAGTTTACATTCTATCTGGCCATGCGTACCAGCTACCAAGATTCTCATAATCATTATATCAATGTAACAAGAAGATTTAGGTCCTTCAGCAAAAATAGTAATGTAAAAAATGTCAGAACTCGTTAAATTCGAGTTCTGACATTTTTAAATAAATTATCTTTATTTATCATTATCTGCTGAAACTTGTAAAGATATGTTCTTCCTTTTCCGGAAGACCATATTGTTCTTTACCGAGCTGAATACTCTTGATTAAAAACGCCATATTTCTGCCAAGTACTCGCATAGTCTGGCAGCCTTCTTTATCTGCATAGACGTCTTCCGGGGTATATCCGTGTACCATATTCCAGTACTGACTAGATGCAATCGGCATATTTGATATGGTAAAATACTTATTCAGTTCATCAAATGTCGCAGTAGTTCCACCTCTTCTTGCTGACACCACTGCCGCTCCGACTTTCATTGTCTTATCGCAGGTTGCGCTGTAGAACAAACGATCCAAGAAAGAAACCAAAGTACCATTGGCAGAGGCATAATAAACTGGAGAACCTACTACAATTCCATCACATTCTGCAAGTTTGGGTGCTGTTTCATTTACGATATCATCAAACACGCATTTTCCGGTCGTTTTACATTTACGGCAGCCGATACAGCCTCTAATATCTTTATGACCCACATGAATAATCTCTGTGGTGATCCCTTCTTGATTTAATGTCTTCTCCACCTCCGTAAGTGCAGTGTAGGTACATCCTTTTGCATTCGGACTTCCGTTAATTAATATTACTTTCATCATATATTACCTCTTCCATGTTTTTTTATTCTAAATTAGTATTTGAGCATAAGCCCAAATATAAACACTTTTAAATATTAATAACTAATCCAGTGATAAGCGCAAACCCTATCACAAACATTAAATACATTATAAAATGACGAGAACCCAGTACAATTTTAACAGCACCCAGATTGGTAATCTTAGTTGCCGGACCTGTAATCATAAAGGCTGCAGCTGATCCCATGCTCATTCCGTCATAAAGCCATTGCTGTAAAAGAGGTATCGTTCCTCCTCCGCACATATAGAGCGGAACACCCATAGTTGCTGCCATCAATACACCAAACCCCTCATTGTTACCAAACAAATCGACGAAAGCATCCGTTGGTACATATCTCTGGAATAATGCTGTTAATAAAATTCCAATCAGAAAGTACAAACCTGTTGCTTTCACGTTTCGTCCAAAATTCTTCAGCAGGCGTATCAGTATATTAGGATCTGTATCACGGCTTTTCGATTCTGCAAAGGAAGAAAAGTTAAAAAAGGAAGTTTGCTGGTAGAATACATGCACCAGCAGCCCAGCTGCAATACCGCATAAAAGGCATGCTGCAATCCTAACAATTAGTGCCTTTGTTCCAAGTGCCACACTATAAATAATCAGCTGTGGATTTAATAAAATCGATGACATCATGAACGCTGCCAACCAATCATCTCTCATCCCTTTCTCTGAAAAAGAAGCTGCAATCGGAATTGTTCCATACATGCAAAGAGGGGAAGCTATGCCCAGTAAACAGGCGGGCACAATGCCAAATACACCCATCTTCTTATCTTGCAAGTTACTAAATAAGCGATGAATTCTATCCTTACCAAATACAGACACTACCGATCCAATGATCATTCCCCCTAACCAGTAGGGGAATATTTGTCCCAACTGAACGCTAAAATAGTACCAAAGATAAACAAATTCCCGATGTAATATCTCAATCATCCATGCTCACCAATTCATAAGTGCGACTTCCAAGTCCTATTTCTTCGGCACTTTCCAGTACGTGAAGTCCATTCAATTGTTCAATTCTATTGACAAGCGATTCTCTGCCTTCTGCTGCATAGACAAGATCGATACAGGCCTGATCAAGCGCTACCGGATCGGTGGAAGCAAGAATTCCAATGTCGTGAATATCCGGTTCCGCCGGACGGCCATTGCAGTCACAGTCAATACTAATTCGATTCATCACATTGATATAAACGATGTTTTTTCCATCTCCCAGACTATCTGATACCGACTTGCCTGCTTCAGCCATAGATTCCAGGAAATCATCCTGATTTCCTCCCCATGGACTGGTGCTACTTTTACCTGCAGTATGAATCAGACATTTTCCCTCCCTGGATCCCAGACCTATGGAAATATTTTTAATTGCGCCTCCAAAGCCTGCCATCTGGTGTCCTTTAAAATGGGACAGCACAAGATAAGAATCATAATTTGCAAAGTTTGCTCCAACAAGATTCTCCTTCAGATGAGTTCCGCCTTCGACTAAAAGACTCATGGAGCCGTCTGCATCCAAGATGTCTACCGTAGCGATTGCTGTGAATCCATGATCTTCCGCTACCTGCATATGCATCGCTGTCTCACCACGGGAACCGCCATAGGCGGTATTTCATTCCACAATCGTACCCTTTACCATCTGTACCAGCTCTTTAATTAAGTCCGGACTCAGATAATTACTAGCAGGCGGCTCTCCGGTGCTAAGCTTCACCGCAACATTGCCTTAGGGCGTCCATTCCAACGCTTCATAAACAGCCATCATGCCTTCTGAAGTGATATCGGTTGTCATAAACACGACCGGTGTTACCTCCGGCATTAGAGATTCCTCTTCTACATCTTTGGAAACTGGCTCTTCTGCGTCGCTGCCTTCTGTACTATCCACTTCTTTACTTTCTGTTTCAGAATTTTCTGCCTCTGTACTCTCTGATTCTTGACTTACTACTTCAGGACTATCTGCTTCTGAACTTTCTGTCTCAGGACTTTCTCCGCTTACATCAGCATCATTACTGCTCTGAGAATTTCCACATGCTACGAAAGAAAACACGAACATCAGGCTTATTACAAGACCAATCACTTTTTTCAATTTCATATCATTCTCCATTCTTGCACTTCTGTATCAGCAGCTTATCAATTACTAGTGTTCTGACTTCTTCCTAATCAATATTGCTGCCAAGCTCATTGATACATTGCTCTGATTCCTCTCTCATTATTGTAATACTATTACATCAGCCTATCAATAATAAGTATTTTTATTTTTTCCTAATTAATATTACTGCCATTCTTATTGGCACAAGCTCTGTTTTTCCAATATAGAACAAATTGTATTGCTATATACTGAGTAAAATAATGTATCGATGCTGTCAGCATTGTCCTTAATCTGCAAACTTAGGAATCTTTATTATTCATGAATTTTAGCTTTATGCAGATATTTCACAAATTCAGGACTGCTATGGTCTACTATTTCGCTATGTCCCAAATCCATCTTCGCAATCTGCTCCATATCTTCCTGTGATAATTCAAAATCCCAGATATCCAGATTCTCTGTCATTCGGTTCTGGTGTACGGACTTAGGAATAATCACAACACCTCTCTGTACATTCCACTTCAAGACAACCTGTGCTATCGATTTTCCGTATTTCCCAGCTATTGCTGTCAGCATTGGATCCGTAAAGATACCATGTTTTCCTTCTGCAAGCGGTCCCCAAGCCTGAGGTTGAACACCAAACTCCTTCATGGTTGCCAAAGCCTTCTCTTGTTGGAAAAATGGATGAAGTTCTACCTGATTCACTGCCGGAATCACTTTTGCCGTCAAACATAAGTCAGTCAGACGCTCAGGATAGAAATTACATACACCGATTGCTTTTACTTTTCCTTCTTTATAAAGTTCTTCAAGTGCACGCCATGCACCATAATAATCACCTAACGGCTGATGAATCAGATATAAATCAAGATAATCAAGCCCAAGCTTCGTAAGAGAAACCTGGAATGCTTTTTTCGCTTCTTCATATCCTGCATCCTGAACCCATAATTTTGTTGTAATGAAAAGTTCTTCTCTTGGAACGCTGCATTTCTTAATTGCTGCTCCTACTGCTTCTTCATTAAAATAAGCAGCAGCGGTATCAATCAGACGATATCCTGCATGAATTGCATCCATCACTGCTTGTTCACACTGTGCCGGATCCGGTACTTGAAATACTCCAAACCCCTCCATTGGCATTACTAATCCATTGTTTAATTTTGTAAATTCCATTGTGATACCTCCTAATAATATTTTAAGTGACAATTTGTTTCTTATATTTTTGCAATAAGTGACACATCGTTTCTTATGTTTTCATTATAAGCGACGTTACGTTTCTTGTCAACTACATTATTTTATGTTATACTCTAATCAATCTCACAATCGGATGAAAGAGTATGAACATTCTTCACAACGTGAACGTTCTTCCTATGTAAGAACTACGAAACTCGCACAGTGGTTCTCGTTTCTTGTTCTTCCAGGTATTAGAGCTTCTGCAAAACAGTACAAAGTTTTAAGCAAAACGAAAGGCATGGTTATTAATATGACTGAATTTATTAGAGCCCGTAGCATCGAGCAAAAGAAACGCCGTATGGATGAAATCATGAAAACTACAGATCAACTTTTTCATGACCATACCTATCAAGAAATTACGTTAACGACGATCGCCGAAGCACTGGGCTGGTCTCGTGGCAACTTATATAAATATGTAACGACAAAGGAAGAAATATTTTTAGAATTATATCTGAAAAAGCAGAACAACTATTTTTCCGACATAGAATTAACTTTTAAGGGTAAAGATGATTTAACTGATGAAGCTTTTGCTGATTTATGGACAAACGTATTGGACAATCATCATGATTTCTTACGCTATTATGGTATCCTAACTTCCATTATTGAAACCAATGTTACGGTAGAACGATTGGCTGAATTCAAGAAAATTGTTCTCTCTGGCTTTGATCCGATCGTTCAAATCTTATCCAAGCATTGTCATAATATATCAAATGATAATACCATTTCTCTTTATTGGACCTTGCTATTTCATGCCTGCGGTTTAAACAACGGCTGTCACGTCAGTCCACTGGTGAAAGAAGCGATGAAGCTTGCCGGTTTACCAGAGCTTCAAGATAACTTTATACCGAATTTCTATAATTTTATGCTTATGTGCCTAAGTCATTATAATCAAAATCTTTGATTTTCTATCGCTATATGCGGCTGTCGCAAATTAGACTCTGACAGGATACCCAAAAATAAAAAGTTTTTTCCAGTAATAAATTTAAGGGAATAGGCATTTACAGCCTATTCCCTTTTTGCTGTTTTGAAAAATGTTATTATTTTTATTTTACTGTTTCATGCTTCATCTACACAATCGTATTGCACAATCTCATCAGATTCTATTTCCAACAAATGAATAATTCTCTTCTTTTTTCCGCAGTAAGTAATTGTAAATTGCATATAGCGTATCTCCCACCATACCAATGTTACGCTCTTTTACTTTTAAATATCCTGCCTCGGTTAATTCTGGTGCCTTCCCGCTGACGATTTCAAGTATTGATTGTTCAAATTCATTGAGGCTGCTTCCCTTATATACCTGTTTTCTATCTTCCAGCCACTTTTCATAAATTGGAATATCACGAATTAAGCTTGGAATTTTCATAGCCAATGCTTCTAGAAGAACAATTCCTTCTGTTTCTTCCTGTGTCAGGAATAGGAATAAATCACTGCCGCTATAAGCATCTTTTAATTCTTCTCTTGTGATATATCCCGGAAAAGATAGATTAGGTAATTTCATCTGTATGATCTGTTTTATTCTATTCGGTATCAGATTTAGATTGGTATATCCAAACCATACAAATTGATACTCCGGCATCCTTCTGGCTAATTCCGCAAAATCTTCCACGCCTTTTCTTTCTATGTAATGCCCTACTGACATTATAATTTTATCTTCTTTTGTAAAATGATATTTTTCTCGGAATGCTTTCCCTGCTTCCAGATCCTTTTGGTAATATTTTAAATCAATTCCGTTCGACAAGTTAACAATTTCTTTATTGATATGATAGCTTTTCAATAGCTCTTTTGAATACTCTGTCGGTGTGACAATGATATCTCCCATACTATAGCATAACTTAATCCATTTTTTAAATAGCGGTGCTACAATATCCGAACCTTTAAAAGACTTTTTAAAGTCTTCCATCGTTGAATGTGCATAATATACTACCTTTTTACCCATCATTTTAGCAAGTATCGCTACCAAGAAAGAATCCGGAAATATCGTATTAATCTGCACCACGTCATAATTCAGACTAAATTTCTCTGTGTAAGCGATTCCTTTTCCCTCCAATGCCTCCTTCTGGTGTTCATATGCTCTTCCTATTCCACTTTGTGCTACCAGTTTGATTCCGCCTTTATATAACCATATTTTCATTTAATAACCCCTGCCTTTCTCTACACTAACTTAACATGATGTTGCTATGCAGCATCTCAAACACTTGGAAGAACAAGGAACGAGCACCACTGTGCGAATTTCGTAGTTCTTCTGTGTGAAGATGTTCTTTCTTCACGCTATTCCTCCGATAAAGTGTTTTGTGCATCATAAAATATTAAGAAGAAGCTCCGATCTGAACCAATTTATGAATAACCGATGAAAAGACCAAGTTCAATCCCATTGAATAGATTGCAATTGAAAATGGTTTTGCGGTGAAAATAATAGCTGCAAACTTTTCTCTTGAGATTTTTGTCACTCCCGCAAGATAGCAAAGGAAATCATCCGGGGCTACAGGGAAAAATATAGCAAGCGCAAACCATTTATCAAATTTATCACTATATAGCCAGGCGCTATATTTCTGAAGGAGTTTTGGTTTTGAGATTTTCTCTACAAGTCCCATCCCATATCTTCTTGAAAGCGAAAAAGCAATCAAGGAACCAATACAGATTCCAATGTAGTTATAAAGGAATCCTTTGATCGGACCAAAGATAATAACTCCGGCAAGGCACCCAATTGCTCCAGGAAGAATCGGTATCACTACTTGCACTGCCTGCACAACAATAAATATAACATCTGCAAAAACACCAAACTGATTGAGAAATGCATGAAGAGCCTCTGCAGATACAAAAATCTTAGTTCTGATACCATATACGATAAAAACGATTGATAATGCCAGCCCAAAAATAGTAGCAAAATCTAATGTTCTGATTCTTATTTTTTTCATATCTGCCTCCCATTTCTATTTAGCGGCGTATCCTTGATATATTCATTAATGCCTCTAAATAGCTAACGTTTCCCCAGTTGAAAAGTCTTCAGATATTATGCACCGGCCTCTTTTGCCTTAGACATGTCAAAAAAATAGAGTGTACGTTTTCAGTGTACACTCTATCTTTTTGACAAGGAACTTAAAATAAGCTTTAAACAACTCCATTGTTTCTAATAGAATTATTCCTCTGTAATTCTTTTATTGAAATCCTTTAATTTTCTTACCCCTTAAATCTCTCTATCCATTCTTTGATTTCATCTACATTATTCTTATTAACTACAGCCCAAAACATCCTGATCGGCCTTTTACCTTTAAGCTCTTTGACATCAATACAAGAA
>JBASOB010000295.1:0-2364 GCA_049657865.1 Mobilitalea sp. | reverse complement strand
CAGCGTTTTTCCATAATTTTTACTATTTTTACGATGTATTAAACATTGTTCGAAACGATGGGCTTGTTTTTCCATCGATGCCCTAAAGATAATCATTTTAGAGGCATCTTCCTAATAATCAGATGATAATTTTTATTTTTTTTTAATCTGGCAAAGTAGAAATAGGAAGTAATGATATTGGATTTTAAATAATTATGCAATTCAATTAACAGGTCTTTACCAGTTGAATTGATAGGTATAACACCTCTTAATCTCAATAGTTTTTTATTTTCTTTACTGATGTCAGGAGCAACAAAGTAGGCATGTCGGTATCTTGTATTACTTTTCTTGATTTTTCTAATTATCTCGAAAAGATAATTATATACATGAACATCTTCTATGCTGTAACCAATAAACAATATTGCTTTCTTTGACATCAACCCCTTTACCTCATTCCATATCAGGTTGTTAGAATCATTTGAAAATCTTGCATAATCATCTTTTGAAATCACTATACGTTGAGGGTGAAAAAAGTCGCCGTGAATTTTATAAATACACACTCTCCGTTTTTCATAAATACCTAATTCATTATCAGATACTTTTACGATACATTTATCGCCAAAAGCATCTTCTATAAAAGAATCATAGTTTGTCGTTACTATATTTTCGAAAAACGGAATCTTCGCCAATAAATCATGAGATGATGTATCTGTACTTGTTTTATTCAAATATGTATCTAACAATTTGATAAATTCGACATGTCCCAATTCATTTTTTAATAAGTCGCAAACATCATGTAATGATTTATCCGACATGTCCAATCCTATTATTTTTTGCAGATCCTCAACAAGAAATTCTTTCAATGTATTTCCTGAAGGTAATCCTGAGGGGATAGAAAATCCGGCTCCAATAAAGAGCAAGACGTCCTTTGAATTTACTAATCGGAACAAGAATTCTTTATCTTTCATTTACTAAAAAATGGCCTTTTTATGATACAGCGATATTCAGTAATATGCAATACACTTCTCCTTTACCACTATCAGTATAACGAAATATTAGTTTCATGACTGCAATATTGGTATTCAAATAAATGGTTAATCCACTTTACATACTTTCTCTTATTGATGTTTTCATTAGTATTCATAATCAACAAAACTATCAGATATAATTCCAATATGATGAATACCTGTAATAGTTTTTTTTATCAGTAACTGTATAACATTTTGGCATTCCCTCCTTTGTCGACACAGGCAATATTTTCAGCAAAAACACCAGTTATTCAGTAAACCCCTAATTAAAGAAGGGCATGCAGGTAGTCGGCAGTATCTTTCAGTCCGTTTTTTCTTAAACAGTCCAATACTTCATACTCATCTAATTCAGGATTTTTTTTATTAAGCACCATCTCTTTGAAAGCCGCAATCGCAGTTTCAGTGTTTAAGTCAATAATATCCGTCAGAAAATCATCCGGTGTCTTAATTTTCAGGCCATATTTATCTAGAACATCTTCCGGGAAATCCTTTATATTGTTCGAAATAATTACATGCGCATTCGTTTTGATAGCTGCAGCCAATACATGCCTATCTTTCGAATCCGGCAATTCAAGATGTTCAATAAGAGTTTCGTAATGTGTCACCAAAGCATCGGGAAAGGCATTGTTTAGGTTAAGTGTACGCTTTTCTGATTCATCTGGCGAAACACCTTTTCTATGCATCACATCCTTCCATTCATCAAAAATATGATTACTCCATTTTGGTGTATACATATCATAGTAGGCAAACCAGAGAAGAAGATCTCTGATAATTACCGGATAAATCACATTGGTATCCAGAACTGCCGTAAATCGAACGCTATGAATCATAAAGCCCTAAATCTTCATCTGCATGCATTATCTCGATGAGCCGTTTCTTTTGCTCCTCTTTCATTTTCTTTTTGTAGTCAATCACATCCTCATATTTAATGCGACGATGTTTTCCAACTTTTGTATATTCAATTTTTCCCTCCTCCAGTAATTTCACGAGATAAGGTCTTGAACATCCCAAAATTTCCGAAGCTTTTTGCGTTGTCACTTCCGTTGCAAGAGGTACTATTGAAATAGGTTTACCCTGACTCATTGCCTTTAGTATTTCGCCTAATAAATTCAATGCTTTTACAGGAAGAATAATTCTCTCTCTGGTCTCTTCAATTTCAATTTCAATTTCCGCTTGGTCCGATTTTAACTGTTCAATCGAGGAAATGAGAGAAGTGTAAGACTCCTGAGCTAATTTTCGCTCACGCTTATTAGGCCTTTTTATATCATTTGTCGTTACCATAACTGTAGTTTTTAATGTTGTAACTGCAAATATAAACGAAATATTCGAATCATATGAAATATTCGAAATATTTAAC
>JBASOB010000294.1:0-11285 GCA_049657865.1 Mobilitalea sp. | reverse complement strand
ATAGGAACGTTTTAATGACAATGAAATAGGGTGATTGGAATAACTTTCTACATATGCCGTAATTTCTAATAGCTCTTCTGTTGAAATTCCTTTAGGATGAATCTCCTGTACATTAAATACGCCTTTCGTTAATGTACCGGTCTTATCAAAAACTACGATTTCTGTCTTTGCCAGCGATTCCAAATAGTTGCTTCCTTTTATAAGTACCCCTTTTTGGGATGCTCCACCTATGCCACCAAAGAAGCTTAACGGTATTGAAATAACAAGTGCACACGGGCACGATACAACCAAAAATGATAACGCCCTATAGATCCACTCACTAAATGTTGCCCCATTGATAAGAAGCGGCGGAACGATAGCGAGAATTACCGCAATAATTACAACGATAGGGGTATAATATCTGGCAAACTTCGTTATGAACTGTTCGGAATTTGATTTTTTACTGCTTGCATTTTCAACTAAGTCAAGGATTTTACTTACAGTAGATTCTCCATATTCTTTGGTTACCTCTGCCGTAATGACACCATTAATATTGATACAGCCGCTTAATATCCCCTGTCCAACTTCCACTTCTCGAGGAACTGATTCACCTGTAAGAGCAGAGGTATCTACCATAGAACTGCCCTCTATTACTTTACCGTCTAGGGGGATTTTTTCACCGGCTTTTATTACAATGATATCACCGATCAGTACTTCCTCCGGATCGACCTTAACAAGTTCATCACCTCTTTTTACATTGGCATAATCCGGCCGGATATCCATCAATCTTGCTATTGATTTTCTTGATTTATTAACGGCATAGCTTTGAAACAACTCACCTACCTGGTAGAACAGCATTACTGCTACACCTTCCGGATATTCGCCGATAAAGAATGCTCCGATGGTTGCAATGCTCATCAGAAAGTTTTCATCAAAAACCTGACCCTTTAAAATATTTTTAACAGCCTTCAGAATAACATCTCCACCGACTAATATGAAACTTGCTAAATATAATATAAGTAGCAACCATTTGACATCAATCTTTATTATCGATACAATGACTAAAACCGCCGCACCAATGATGATACGAATAAGACGTTTTTTCATAAATTACTCCTTTATGCCTTCTTAATTACTGTATCAGGCTCAATTTTTATCACTACTTTTTCAGCTTCTGCTATGATCGCAGTCATCTTCTCATCATCACTAAAGTTATTTTTATAATCTTTATATCAAAAATTAAATTAATAAGTAAATGGATGAATTTGTAAGCATTATTTAAAGCCATTATTTATCATTTAATAATATGCTGAATCCAAAAGCATCAATAAAATCAATTTCAATATCTTTAATATTTTCATATGCTGTTTCAAGACCTAATAATTTCTTAAGAAATAATTTTTGTTTTTCTGTTAATTGTAATTCTTTATGCCATGGTATCTTTTTAAGTTTCTTATTGTAAGGAAATGAGGAATATAGCAAATATAATAAAAAGTCACCCAAATAGGAATAATCCAGATTATACTTATATTCAATATCTTGTGCAAATCTTGCTAATCCAAAATCGATAAGGTATACATTTTCACCATCGATAAGAACATTGGATATTCTTATATCCCTATGTACAATACCGTTTTTATGCAAATATTTAATGATACTAATAAGCCGGATACCAATATTATAGAACTCTTCATCTGAAAACCTATGCTTATATTTAAATAATAAATCCTTTACTGTATATCCCGGCATGAATTCCAAAACTAATCCATAAAAGGATTTTTGATTAATTACGCCCATGAGCTTAGGTATTCTAGTATCCTTGAGAATTGAAAGTATCACAGACTCATACACATTTTTTTCTGAGTTCATTTTAAAAATTCCTCGTCGGAATTTCTTAATGATAACTTTATTGCCAGAGTTTGATACAGCATGAAAGCACATAGCGTATCTCCCTTCTCCGACATATTCTCTAATGGTATAATCCCCAATCTTTTGACCATAATACTGTTTTGCAATGAAAAGACTCATAGGTTTATCCCTTTATTTTATAGCCACATTTAAGACAAAATTTTGAATTAGATGGTATCTTTTCACCACAATTCGGACAGAACGTTGCATCTTGAACCATTTCGCCGCATTCCAAGCAAAACTTAGAACCTGTTGGTATTTTGGAACCACATTTACTGCAATTTATTGTACTCTGATTAGGCGTGTATTGATTGGGTGCGAACTGATTCGGCATTGCCATATTATTATTTTGATATCCATGGTGATTATTATGACCACCAGAACCACTTCCTGAAACAAGGTGCTTGAGTAAATTTCCAAATAGTCCATTATTCTGGTAATGGTTACTGCCATAATTGCTTTGTTTATTATGATGTCCTTTTGACGATCTTGAAAAATGACTCATGATTTTATACCTCTTTCTACATTTTTATATTTCGATTTCATACCTATAAACAATTATTTGCATTATCAATATGCTCGTTTATGCATCTATCTATCAATAAATTTATGAATTGCTATTTATAATTCAATTCTTTAAACAATACAGCAAAGGTGAGTATGATAACACCAAAAACTACAAATACATCTGCAAAATTAAAAATTGGGAAATTTATCAGCGTAAAATCCAGAAAATCTGTCACATAATTTAACCTGATTCTATCAATAAGATTTCCTAAAGCTCCACCGATAATAAGTGCCAATGATAACTTTATATTAGCATCTCCTGTCTTTCGTATTTTAATTAAGTAACTTATCAATCCTAGTATAACGACAGCTGTAACTGAAATTAAAAGTATCTGCGCATCAGTTAATATACTAAATGCTGCTCCTGTATTTCTTGCATAAGTCAAATGAAATAAATTCTGAACTAATGGTAAGGTACTAATTGACATTAATTGCGTTTCTGCAAGATACTTAGTCCACTGATCAATTCCTATCACTGCTAAAATAATAAAAATATATAACATCCAACATCTCCTTTAGTTTTAGACATTTGCTTTTTTAATCTTTGTATTTTTACTCATTAACTAATCTGTTTCAACCAACTTATTAACTTCTTTATCTATATCATTTTCATTTTTTGGTGTCGACGTAATATTAGAAGCATTCCTATTTATAATAGCCGGAATTCCTCTATAATTACTTAAATGAAAATATTCATTACCAATAACTATGCCATCTTTCTTCATTACTAAATTTGTAACCCATTGACTTCCGTTTGTTGCTTCTTTTATTATCTCTTCAGTACCAGGTTGTAGGGTCTCTACCTCTTGATAAGTTGGTTCAGGAGGAGCCATTTCTTTCACCTTTTCTGATTCCATTGATATTGTAACCCCTTCCTCTAAAATAGGAATGCCGAAAATGGATATTATCAGGCTTTGATTCTCAAAGGTAGATAGAATTGCCACCGCAGTATTGGATTGATTTACAAATTTCATATCCGGTCCACTGTATCCATCATAGCTGACCATCGCATCTTCACCAGGTGTTACATAGGAAGGTTCATAAGTATGTGCATTTCGTTCGGTCATGTTAAGACCTGAGAAGACAACTGCATTATATAAAGTAGATGAAACTTGACACACTCCTCCTCCTGGCTCTTTTACAAACAAGCCATTTTTATATGCTCCTGCCGGTCTATATCCTAATGTTTCAGTGCGATTTCCTGTAGTATTATTAAAAGAGAACTCATCACCTGGCTGTATTATTAACCCGTTTAATGCGTCTGAGGCAAGCTTAATATTATTATTTCTATTACTGTCATTTGTTGCAGTTGTTGTATAAGAGCCAATCACCTTATATAGTTGCTTAGCCTGCTTTAATGTTATATCTGGAGCTACCTCCATAGCTTTAGCATTAATAATAGCATCAAAATTTTTGAATTTAATCGTCTCAACTAAATCTTTTGTTAACTTTTGCTGATTTATCGCTATCCCGTATTCTTCATTCGTGTATATAAATTTATCATTCTCTTTATCATACTGAGAGATTTGGGCATTTTTTGCTTCTTTGTCCCACTTTATGGCTAGTGTTGCCACTTCTCTTTTTACTATGCCGTCTATATTTGTAAGGTCTACTTCAAAGGTACCATATTTATCATTTATATATATATCATCCAATAGGGCATCTATTATATCTGACAAAAAATTATTTAATTTAATCGCCTGACCATTAAATTCTACTTGCATTTTCCAGCTATAACTGCTCATCAGTTTTGTTTTAGCCTCTTTTTTTGATAAATCCGTAATAGTTATTCCATCTACTATTCTTTCTTGGAGAGGCTCTTCCTTTATTACCGACTCAACTTTTACAGGCTGTATCTGTCCATAATTTGTCAAATCTGTTTTATTATCATTCCAATTACTAAATATATATACAACAAAAAAATTTAGTAATAAAATTGCTATGATTAATATGCATAATTTTAAAATTCTTAGCAAGGGATAAATACGTTTAATATAAAATTTATTTTTTTTACCAGTTTTATATCTTACTTTCAGTTTCACAAAATCTCGATTTTTATAGTTACCATATTTATTCAATTTAGCACCTCATTCAAATTCTATGAAACATAACTTTTATGTCCATTTTGCCCTTATTTTATCACATTAACTTCTATCGTCATATAATATCTTTGACAGGGCACATATGTGACTTGTTAAAAATTTCTACAATAAAAATGGCTGAGTATACTTTCCCAACCATTTTTATTGTTGAATAGCCTATTCAAGGTTTTCTTTTGTTCCTTGTATTATACTTGGGTCAAATAACTTTACATCCACACTTCCATCAGAAGAATCAACAATATACTTCTTCATTTTGGGAAGGATTTTATCAAAGGTTTCTAAAAGTAGTCGATATTTTGTTGTATCATTTGTATATATTTTACTATTTTTTTTGTATTCTGCCAACATACTTTCAAACTTTTGTGCTTCACCGGTTGCTTGATTAATCTTTCCTGTCTGATACGCCTCTGCTTGGGTTATCATAGTGTTTGCTTTACCCCTTGCTTCGGGTATAAGACTATTATAATAACCTTTTGCATCATTAATCTCTTTTTCTTTATCTTCTTTTGCAGCGTTAACATCACGGAAGGCTTCAGCTACTGCCTCCGGAGGTTGGATAGTTTGAATATTAAAAGCAGTAATCTGTATACCAGCACCATATTCATCTAATATCTGCTGTGACTTCTGTATCACAAAATTCTGAGCCCGAACCTTTTCTGTACTCAATATATCATCAACAGCCATATTAGCAATTAGCCTGACCAAAGCGGATTCAACACTGCTGCGGACCAGTTTTTCTTCTTTACTGTTTACATTATATAAGAATTTAGCTGCATCTTTTACCTTGTAATGTACTATTGCTTCCGAAGATATTATATTTTCATCTCCTGTAATCATTTGCAACGCCTGTGGGGTATCCTCCTGATGCATATGCTCCGGCAAACTCATTCCCACATCTGCTCGTCTGATTTCAGATATATTGACCTTCTGCACCTGGTCGATAGGGTTTGGCAATCGATAGTGGATACCCTCACTAACTGTCTGGGGCAAGACTGCACCAAAACGGCGGATAACTGCCTGTTCTCCCGGATTCACAATATAGATGCCTGTTAGTAAATAGATAGTGATTGCACCTGCAGCAAATATAATCATAGTTTTTTTCGGATTGATATGGTTGAAAGCATTTTTTATATCATTAAATGCCGCATTTTCCTTTTTCCTGCTTATGCTAATTTTTAACTTTTTAAATAAATTTCGTATGTATATTCTCTTTTTCCTAGTTTTATCACTTTCGATAACATCCGGCGGATTCTTTAATTCGTCACTCATACTAAATACCTCCTATTCTTTTATATTACTTGGCGAACTGTTACCGCTTAGATATTTAAGAATTTCAGCAGTTGATGGTAGTATCAATGTCGTATTCCCATCTATTGTTTTTTCATAGGTCTCTAACGTACGAATAAATTCATAAAAATTCGTATCTTTTTGGAACGCCTCACCATAAATTTTGATTGCTTCGGCATCTCCTTCTCCCATAATCTGCTGTGACTGTTTATAAGCTTCTGATAAAATAATTTGTTGTTCCTTTTCTGCATCCGCGCGTATCTTAGCAGCTTCCTCACTTCCTTCGGATCGGTATTTCTTCGCCATCTGCTCCCGCTCTGCTTTCATTCGGTCATAAACACTTTGTTTGTTCGATTCCGGAAAATTTAATACTCTTATTTGGGTATCAACAATTTCTATTCCATATTCTGCGACACGTTCCTTTGCATACAAAGCAGCTTCATTGATCATGGTATCAAGCTTCAATTTATTTGTATCAACATTAACCAGTTCTTCAAGATTGTATTTACCGAACTGAATACCCATGCTCGATGAAAATACATCCATTAACCTCGCTTCAGCACCAACTCTATCCTTTACAGTTTTCATAAAAACAACCGGATCTGTTATTTTCCAGGTTCCATAATAATTGATTGAGACACTTTTTTTATCCAAAGTCAGAAGTTCTAATGAATCTGCCTGATAAATCTGTACTCTTTTATCTAGACGCTGAATGGATTGTATGGGATCTGGAAGCTTAAATTTAAGTCCAGGCTCAGAAATAGTAGTTACCGGATTTCCAAATTGTGTAATTACAGCGTACTCCGTTTCATCAACTTTATATACGATCAATGTCATAAAAAATATAATGATTATGAGTCCAATACCTATCATTACTTTTTTACCCGCCTTATGATTTACTGTTACTGTAGTATTTTTCATTACTCTGGTTCCTCCTAATTAATTATTTGTTAGCCCTTGACTGTCATCTACAACATTTGATATGTTATTCGTAATCCAGAGCTCTGCATTATCAATTTTTACATCTGTACCTAACAGTATCTTTTGGACGTTTGGCAGTACTTTATCCATCATTTCCATGTACATCCTAAATTCTGTCACACCTTTCGCAGCAGAATATGCAGTTTGTTTCTCAGAAAACATTACTGCATCCCCTTCCGCAGTTTTTATTTTCTCATTCTTATACCCTTCCGCTTCTGCTATTCCTATATAAGCATTAGCGTTTGCCTGTGGGATAATGGTGTTTTTATAAGCCATTGCCTCATTAATATAGATTGCTTTATCTTGCCTTGCACTGGCCAAATCCTGGAAACTAGAGATTACACTCTCCGGTGGTGATACCTCAATAAGCTGCGCTCCAACTATCCTGACACCGGTATTATTCTTATCCATAATTTCCTGCAGGGCATCCTTTGCTAATTTCTCCACTTCAAACCTGCCTTCTGTTAATAAATAATCAATTGTTTCCCGTCCCACAATTTGTCTGATACTGGTTGTTGCTCCCGCGCTGATAAGTGCATCCAGATTATTCATATTTAAAGCATATTTTATAGTATCATCAACTGTATAATGTACTGACATATTAACATTCAATAGATTCGTATCTCCGGTAAGCAACTCCTGTTGACCTGTTGCTACTTTTTGAACATTATCTTTTTTAATAAGTGTCACCTGGTCAATGGGATAAGGAAGACGGTAATGAATACCAGGCTGCACCTCCTGGGCTTCGACTTTACCAAATCTCCTGACAATTCCTCTTTCATCCAAGTTAACAAGATATATTCCCGACAGCAGATATGCGATTGTCAACACACTAAAGATTCCAGCATACATTTTCTTACTGCCATGGAAGGAAAAATGTTGGTGATCATCTTCTTTCTTTTCCTCTTGAGGATGAAGCAACATCCTTACATTAGAAGAAAATATTTCAAAACCTGAGATCATTAAAAGCACCATAGCTACGATTGCTGCTATTTTATCAAGACTGTTCATACCAAAGAGGGAACCTAATAAACCAATTAAAACGGCTATGGAGCAGTACATATCCATTTTAGAGTGATACCCGTCTGCAATTAGGCTTTGTGAATTCGTCTGTTCACCAACATATATTTTGTATCTTGCCATAAAATAATTTATAATAACTCCGACAAAGGCTCCCGAAGCCGTAAAAACGACATATTTCAACTCAGCATTTTCATTACTTAAGGCGTCCGACAACAGTTCTATCCCCATATAAAAAATAAAGAGTGATACAAATATGGCCAGTAAATTTTCTGCTTTTCCTATCGCTTTCTTGAGTCTGTTCGCTCCGAGCCTAGTAACAAGCAGTCCCAAAAATACAACTGATGATACAAAAACATCAGTAACGGAATGCCATGCGTTTGCGGCAAGTGCAATACTTCCTGACAAATCTGCCAAGAAAAACCTTAATACAATTAATATGATGTTAGCAATAATGGTAATAAAAATTGTTTTTTCTTTTCTTCCCATGATTATCCTGCCTTCCCTTTTTTATTTAACCTTCTTAGGATGATTTTTCTTTCTCTTTCAGAAGTTTTTTTAATGTTTTATCATAAATAATAAATTCTAAATCTTTTAGCAATGTTTCTTCCATCTTAGATTCCAGTTCCAGATGTTTTTCATCATTTAGATATTCTTTTATCATTTCCTTCATTTCTTCGTACGTTTTCTGTCGTTCTTCTTGCTTTTCCCTGACTTCTACTATAAATAATCCATCATCGCTCTCGATAATGTCGCTTACTTCCCCAATATTCATGTCAAAGATCTTTCCTCCAAGTTCTTCCGGCAGATAATCCTTATAGAACCATTCATCAATTTGTCCTCCTGCTTCAGCAGTACCGTCTTCCGAATATTGTTTTGCCACTTCTGAAAAATCTGTGCCGCTGTTAATCAGTGCCAAGGCTTCTTCAGCCCTTTTTCTGGCCTGTTCCGAGTTTTCTTCCGACAAACCAATCCAGATAAGACTTAATTTCACACTGGTCTCTTCAACAAAATCACTCTTATTTTTATCATAAAATTGTTTAATTTCTTCTTCTGAAACCTCTGTTATCTGATTATCAACTTTTTCTGTATGTAAGATTTGCGAAAGATATTGAATTTTCAATTCCTCAAAATCATGCTGGTTTTCGTCTGAAGTACTATTCTCCCCGGATTCCTCCAGTAAAAGTTCTTTTTGGATTAACATCTCTACAAGCTGCTTTTTATTTTCGAAAGTGGAAAACTCCTTTTGATACTCCTCTGACAGTTCTTTAAATTCCGTATAAAAGTCACCCAGCGTATAGCGTTTACTATGTACACTAAATAAAGCTTCATCTTTTTTTAAGCTATACTCTTCGTCCATATTTTCAATCTGTAAAACAACCTTAATATCATTTTTAACATCGGATAAAGGCTGTACTACTGCTTCCGATATTCCTAACAGCTTTATTATACTCATAGACCCATCCTCATTGACAATTAGGTCACTGACTTCATTAGTACTCATACGAAAAGCTATAGTTTCAATTTCGCTGTCATTGCTGATTTCCTCTATAGTACGTTTTAAAGCCTTACCATCTTCCGCATAAGCCGTCGCAACATTTTCAAAAGTTTCTCCCGAATTCAGTTTGACTACTGCTTCTTCTGCTTTTTTTTGTGTATTCTCCGTATTTATCCTGATTTCCAGGATTTCCGCCGACCTTGCTGTTTGGTAGTTTTTTATATTATTTTGATAATATGCTGTTATTTCCTCATCCGTCGGCTCGGTAACCCGAAGTAATTCAAAATTCACTTCTAAACCGGAAGATTCCTTCAACTTTTCGATATATTCCGGAAAAAATTTCTCATCTTTTTGTTGAACAAGAATGTTCCTTATTTCGTCTTCCACCTCACTGAATGCCCTAACTCCATAAGTTTCCTTATTATCGTCATAGTATTGCTGTACCTCCCATTTTGGGATTGATCCAGGTGTAATCTCTGTTTCATGTATCTGGTTTATTAACTGATTCACATTTGCATCACTAAATAAATCTTTTATGCCATGCTGTACATCATCTCTCTGAGTAACACCTTCTGCTGATGCCCAGTCCTGTATTATCTGTTCCACAGCCAGCATTTCCACTAACTGCCGATATCCTTCCAGGCTGTCAACCGGATGGGTTTCACACTCTTCAACCTGATCGCATTTTGAATGATCGAGACCGTGAGTTTCGCATATATAGTGTTCCTCTTCTTTAGCATTCTCTACGGATATAAAATTATTTAATTCTTCAATTGTGATATTTTTACCGTTATAGGAACCCACTACATCCTCAGCCGGTGGATTAGGTTCTGAAAATGATATAACTGCATAAATAAGTCCCGTGCATACTAATAAAATCATGATAGGAACTAACACTTTTTTATTATTTTTATACGTCCTTCTGTTTTCCTCTTGATTCACAAATTCACTGTCATTATTTACTGTTAAAGATTTTATGTCCGTTTCAAATGTTTCTTCGGTCTCATATGTTTCTTCATCTTCTTTATTGATATCACTGGATGCTGCTTTTTTCTTATTGGATGAATTAATGCCCAAAATATGTAACAGATCAGCAATGACAGATACCTCTCCCTTTTTTATTTCATCATTTGTTACGTCAGTTTTCTCTTGTAAATCTTTATCAAGAGGTTCTAAATTAGTATCTTTTGATTTTTCATTATCCTCCATACCCTTCCTCCCTTTTGTTTATTGGTATCACTTTTTTACACTAGTGGTATTATACAAAAACAATGTGGTAAATTTATGGGGATTTATTATCAATAAAAAATAGTAAAGCAATCATTTAAATTACCTTACTATTTTTGTATTACTTTATATTAAATTCTCAGGCAAAGGAAGGCTAATCTTAAAAGTACTGCCAACTCCAACATGACTTTCTACGGTTATTATACCTCCATGCGCATCAACAATGGCTTTCGTTATGGCAAGCCCAATCCCCATACCTCCTGTATTTTTATTTCTTGATTTGTCTACCCGATAAAAACGTTCAAATACATAAGGTAAATCTTCTTCTAATATTCCAGGTCCATTATCACTTACTGTAAGTATTGTATGATTATCCAATTTTTCATACATTACAGTGATATCCCCTTCTACTGCTCCATAATTAATTGCATTGGACACCAGGTTAATCAAGCACTGCTTAATCCGGGTTTCATCACCATAAACCATTGCGAAATTTGGTATCTTTATATTCAAATAAATTCTTTTATCCTGTACCTTTATTTCAAACTCTTTAGAAACTGCTTTACATAACTCAAAAATGTCGAAGTACTTCATTGTCAAAATGTCCTTTTTATTTTCCAATAAATATAATTCTTTTAACTGATCCACGATTTTATTAAGCCTTATAATTTCAGTATGACAGCTGATAAGTCTTTCCTGCGTCGGCTCCCAAATAC
>JBASOB010000293.1:0-11717 GCA_049657865.1 Mobilitalea sp. | reverse complement strand
ACCAGTATTGCACTTGATCCCATTGAAAAGAAACCGTTATGTCATTTTTGCCCCGGAAGTACTATTTTATCGGTTGGAAGTTATGGCTGTAATATGAATTGTACCTTCTGTCAGAACCATGATATTTCGATGGTGAATGGTACGCAGATTGAGACCGCGAAGATTACTACAGAGAAGTTGGTCGAGAAAGCATTGGCACTTCAAGAGAAGGGTAACATCGGCATTGCATATACCTACAATGAACCATTGATCGGGTATGAATTCGTAAAAGACTGTGCAGCACTTGCCAAGAAAAAAGGCTTGAAGAATGTAGTGGTGACAAATGGATATATCTGTGAAAAACCACTCCTTGAACTTCTGCCCTTCATTGATGCGTTTAATATTGATCTGAAATGTTTTACAGAAGACTTTTACCATAAACTTCGAGGCGATTTAGCTACCGTAAAGCGATCCATCGTTTTGGCCTCCGCAAAAAGCCATGTAGAAGTTACAAACCTGATTATACCAGGTGAGAATGACAGCGAGGAGGAAATGGAAGCACTTTCTTCCTGGATTGCAAGTGTCAATCCGGATATCCCGCTTCATGTCTCGAGATTCTTCCCCAGATGGCATATGCAGGACAGGGATGCAACACCGATAGCAACCGTTTACCATCTGGCAGAGGTGGCCAGAAAACACTTAAACAAGGTCCATGTAGGGAATTGTTAATCAACTGATAAGGAGACATCTATGTCAAGGATAGTAATTGAGGAAAATAAAATCCATGTAGTACTTGATATTACGAAGGAAGGCCAGATTAAGCTGCTGCATTTTTCTGCACTTCCTTTTTACGAAGAGGATATTCTCGTAAAGGGAGAGCTTGCTGGCTTCAACCTCGTGGAAGTGGAAATCGCAGGACTGGACCGACCCTTAGAGCGTCATGGCAATAAATATATTGCATCCGCACCGGGATACCGAATGAAATACGAGAGCCATAAAGACTATCGTAATGAGATAGGACGGAAGCTTGAGATTACGACGTATGACGCAGAAACAGGAATCTATGTGATCAGTCACCTGCAGTTTTTTGATGATATTTCCGTAGTGCGTTCTCACAGCGAAGTGATTAACAAAGGAGACAGGGAGCAGACACTTACCTATATTTCCTCTTTTAATTACACAGGGATTGAGAAGGAAGGTATTCTTCAAAGGGATGATAAAATAAGCGTGAGAATCTGCCATAATTCCTGGCAGAGAGAGATGGACTGGCAGACCTACTCACTTCCGCAGCTGGGCATCGGCCAATCGCAGCCAACCTCGAATCAAAAGTCCTCCAAAGTGATCGGGGTAACTAATACCGGTAACTGGTCCACGAAAGAATACCTGCCAATGGGTTATATGGAAAATACGGAAACAGGAACGAACCTATTCTGGCAGATTGAACATAATGGCTCCTGGCACTGGGAAATCTCTGATCAGACGTCGCATCTTTATCTGGCACTCAGCGGTCCGACAGAAATTGAATCCCATTGGTTTAAGAACCTGAAGACAGGAGACCGGTTTGTATCGGTTCCGGTTGCAGTCGGAGTAAATGCGAATAATTTTGATTCTGCAATAGGAGAGTTAACCAAATACCGCCGAAGTATTCGAAGACCAAATAAGGATAATGAAACTCTCGCCGTCATTTTTAATGATTATATGAACTGCCTGTGGGGAGATCCAACAGCTGAAAAAGAATTTCCGCTGATTGATGCAGCATCCCAAGCTGGCTGTGAATACTTCTGCATCGATGCCGGCTGGTATTCCAAAGGTCCATGGTGGGACAACGTCGGGGAATGGCAAGAATCCAAAGACCGTTTTCCAAATGGATTAAAAGAAGTGACCGATTATATAAGAAACAAGGGAATGGTTCCCGGCGTATGGCTGGAGATAGAAGTAATGGGCATCAAGTGCCCGAAAGCGGAGCAAGTCCCGGAGGATTGGTTTTTCGTAAGGCATGGTAAGAAAGTATACGACCGTTCCCGCTATCAGCTGGATTTTCGAAATCCAGAGGTCAGAGCACATGCAGATGAAGTAATCGACCGGTTAGTGAAGGAATACGGAGTAGGATATATTAAGATGGACTATAATATTGAACCGGGTATTGGAACCGAGACGAAGGCTGACAGCATCGGAGAAGGTCTCCTAGGACACGAGAGAGCTTATCTGGCATGGTTGGACGGAGTATTTGCAAGATACCCTGACCTTATCATCGAAAACTGCTCCAGCGGCGGATTACGGATTGATTATGCAATGCTTTCAAGATATTCCATTCAATCCACCAGCGACCAGGAGGATTACCGCAGATATGCAACGATAGCAGCGAACTCTCCAAGCGGACTGACTCCGGAACAATCGGCAATCTGGTCCTATCCTCTTAGGGAAGGCGACAAGGAAGAGGTTGTCTTTAATATGGTAAATGCCATGTTGCTTCGAATTCATCAGAGCGGACATTTAGCAGAACTAAATGACGAGCGCAAAATACTGGTAAAAGAAGCCTTGGATTATTACAAGTCAATGCGTCAGGATATAAGGACCGCACTTCCCATCTGGCCGATCGGAGTATCTGAGTTCTCTGATACCTGGGTCAGCTTAGGGTTATGCGCGAAAAATAAGATATATCTTGCCGTATGGAGAAGAAACAGCGAGACAGATACCTGCATTCTTCCGCTTCCGCAGATCAGCGGTAAAAAAGCCACGATTAAGTGCGTGTATCCAAAATATGAAGAATGCGAATCCGTACTGCACATCTCACGGGATAATAAATCGGGAGAGGAAAGCAGAGCTGTCGTGAAACTTCCAAAGCAGTATATGGCAAGAGTGTTTGAAGTTACCTGGACCAATTAAAGGAGACATTATTGGCATAAACGAAGTGAGCGATATCAATTAATTGATAGAAATTAAGTCTATATCATATCAGGAGAGTAGATGCCAATCAGGCAGACTTTCCTGATATCTTTTGTGTAAAAGCGGAAATTGATAAATTCTCTGATAAAATCTATTTACTCGGTCCAGATAATGGAATATGATGAAACAAGGTGTTTTGCATAATAAATTTCATAAATAATAAGACGGCTGTCTGATCGGTTGCAATATTAGGAATGGAAGGAATTACTTAAGGAGGTTGTAAGATGTATACGGTCGTGATAGCAGATGACGAAATGGAACTTAGAAGAGCAGTTGTTGACAGGATAGATTGGAACTCAATCGGCTTTAAAATTGTGGGGGAAGCTGAAAATGGGATTGAAGCCTTAGAATTAGTAGAAAAATTAGAACCGGATCTGCTGCTGACAGATATTAAGATGCCGTTTGTTTCAGGTATTGAATTAGCTAGGCAGGCTAGAGAAATCAGACCGGCCATGAATATAGCCTTTTTAAGCGGATATGATGACTTTTCCTATGCACAGCAGGCAATTCAGTATAATGTAATCAGTTACATGCTAAAACCAATCTCCTTAGAGGAATTAGTCAAAGAACTCATCCTCATTCATGAGAAAATCGATAATAAATTTCAACAGCTGATGGATAAAAAGGTGCCCTCTGACATTCAGGAAAAGCAGCAGATGATTCCCTTCTTAATGTCATTGCTACTCGACAATATCGAAATAAAATCGAATGTAAGCGAACAGGAGATTGAGGCCGAACTGGAAGAACAGGCATGCCTGTTCGGACTTAAGAAAACAGGAGAAGAAAATTATCATTATATGGTTCTGGTGACACAGTTTTTCAATGATCAAAAAGAAAATTGTACCAGACAGGAGCATCTGAACTTTATCAATACTATTTTATGCAAGTACGTGAACTGCGGAAGCTTTTTTTCAAATGGAAAGGTCGTGTCCTTGATTTCGGCAGGTGAAAGGGACCTTCATAAGTATATTCATATTTTCACGAAAGAAATCATACAGAATACGCAGAGGGTACTGGATTACCAGTGCATCATCGGGATCAGTAATGAAACGGAGCAGTTGCTGCAATGCAGTTCTGCTTATTATGAAGCAATTTCCGCCTTCGAATATTCAAGGGGAGAGACGAATGAAGCTTTTTTCATCTCTGATATAGAAAAAGTCGGAGTGATGGAACATAAATACATTAAGGATACCACTTCGGAACTGGAACGTCTGCTTAAGATGGGAGAGAAAGCCTCCCTGGAAGAATTTCTTAATCAAGTATTTGAAGAATTAGGAAGTAGAAAATTAGTCAAGATGCATACGAATTTTCTCTTGATTCAGATGCTGTCTACTATTTATGACTCAGTCTATTCGGTAGTCGATGAAGAGAAGACAATCTCCGTATTATCAAGAGCTCCATTTTCGGAGAAAATGTTTGTAGATTACTCTTATGATAAGCTGCGGGAAGAAATTATGAGCTTCTGTTTAAGTGCAAGAGAAGTAATTTCGCAGCAGCGTAAAATGAATTCTGAGATTATCTGCGATCAGGCAACACATATTATAAATGAAGAATATCATGATGAAACATTAACGCTAGTATCGATCAGTGAAAGATTACATATCAGCTCCAGTTATTTAAGTGCCCTGATCAAGAAAGTGAAGGGAGAAACTTTTATCAATCTGCTAACAGAAAGGCGGATGATAATGGCGAAGAAGTACCTGATAGGAACTTCTATGAAAATCATGGAAATCACAAGTAAATGTGGATATAGCGACCAGCACTACTTTAGTTACTGCTACAAAAAGTATTACGGTATATCACCCAACAAAATGAGGGAAACGGTGAGAAACGTATGAAAAATAGTACGAAAAGGAAAAAGAAAGAACCGATTAAACTATCGTCCCTGTTGATCGTACTAATCAGCGGACTTACGATTTCCCTGCTTGTCATCTGCATGATTTCTTTTATCGCTATCTATAGTAATTCCTTATACCAGGCAGTTACCATGAATTCGGAGCAGGTAGTTTCGCAGGCTTCCAAGACAATTGAGAATTATTCCGATGGAATGAGAGAAGATCTGCAGCTGATTTCGGAAAAGATACAGCACAGCAGATCGGTTGATGAAAGTTCGGAAGTATTTAATTTTATGTCCTTAATGCAGAATGAAGTAGTATCCATCATGCTCTATGATCAGGAGGGAAACCTGTTGCAGTATGGGTCAAAAGGGGAATTGCTGAAAGAGGATATTAAAAATAATCTCTCTTTCAATAAAGAACTTTTTGAAAAAGAAGATTTCTGTATCACCTCCCCTCATGTTCAGAACCTTTTTTCTAACTACTATCCATGGGTTGTAACAGTGGAACAGAAAATCAAGATGGATCTGTATGCGGAAGAAGTGTATCTGGTTATGGATATTAAGTTTTCCTCTACTGCAGCGTATGTTGATAATGTCGGTATTGGGCAGCAGGGTTATTGCTTTGTCATTGATAAAAGTGGAGACTTCGTCTATCATCCACAGCAGCAGCTGATTCATTCGGGACTTAAGAAAGAAGATCTGGGTATGATCAGCATGCTGAAAGACGGTGTGCATAAAGTTGAGAATAAGATTTACTCTATCCAGACATTAAAAGATGGAAATTGGAGAGTTGTTGGTGTCAGTTATACGGATGAATTGATCCAGTCAAAGATCTATGAAGTGTTAAGGCTGATTTCAATTAATGCACTCATCTGTATCATTGCGGCTGCGGCTATTATTGTCGTGATATCACGTAAGGTATCCAAACCGATCAAGGATCTTGTAGATGCAATGAAGGCATTTGAGCAGGATGCCGGGAATTATCGCTACCAGCAGGTGAACGGTATCTATGAACTTAAGACCCTGTCCAGCTCTTTTGAGCATATGGTGGTGATTATTCAGGAGCTGATGGATAAAGTCAAACAGGAAGAGGTTACGCTCAGAAAAACAGAATTAAAAGCACTTCAGGCACAGATTAATCCTCATTTCCTATATAATACCCTGGATTCCATTCAATGGATGTGCGAACAGGGAGAGATGGAAAAAGCAGTGAAAATGGTGGGGGCTCTCGCTAAACTGTTCCGTATCAGTATTAGCAAGGGACGTGAAATGATATCGATAGAAGATGAAATTAACCATGCTAAGAATTATTTAATTATTCAAAGTTTCCGCTATCAGAATCAGTTTCAATATCGTTTTGAAGTGGATGAAGATATTCTGTCTTACTGCTGCAACAAAATTACGCTTCAGCCGATTATAGAAAATGCAATTTATCATGGAATAGACCGAATGGTGGATGAAGGTGAAATAGTAATACGTGCAGCTCAGGAGGAAGAGGACATTGTATTTACAGTTTCAGATAATGGAATTGGCATGTCGGAGGACAAGTGCAATAATATTTTGAATAAAGATCAGAGCAACGACAATGGAATTGGAATCAAAAACGTAAATGATAGAATTAAGATTTATTTTGGAGATAAATACGGATTGCAGGTAACGAGTGAATTGGATGTCGGCACTACAATTACGATTCGTTTTCCAAAGATAAGTGAAAATGAAGGAAGGGATAAAGTATGAGAATAAAACAGAAAACGCTACCAGTCAGTCATAAGATGCAAAAGAAAAAATCATACCTTTTTATCGTTCTTCTCCTTCTTTTAACCTTTCTTATGCAAGGCTGCATCCGTATGGATCAGGTGCAGGATAAACCTTATATTGCAGTGATTTCAAAATCCACGGAATCGAAATTCTGGAAATCAGTATTCAGCGGAGTGAATGCAGCGGCAACCGAATATGGAGTTGCGGTCACTTTTGAAGGGGCTGATAATGAAGAAGATTATCAGGCACAGAATGATTTGATTGAAGAAGCAATAGCAAATGGGGCACAGGCTATCGTTTTTTCTGCAATTGATTATACTCAGTCGGTAGCAGTCGTAGAAAAGGCAGTGGATGCTGGTATCTATGTCGTAATCATTGACAGCGGTATTGATTCGGATAAAGTAAATATCGAAATCAGTACGGATAATTATGCAGCAGGGGCAATGGCAGCGGAAGCAGTACTGCAAAATGATGCCAAGAAGCTGAAAATAGGGATTGTTAATTTTGATATCAATTCTGCAAATGGACGTCAGAGAGAAGCCGGATTCAAGGATAAAGTACTTCAAGACGAAAGGTCAGAAATCATCGATATTATCAATGTTGATTCCAATATCAGCGCCAGCGACAATGATACAAAAGAAATGTTGAAAAAATACCCGGAAATCAATGTAATTGCAACGCTGAATGAGTGGACGACCCTTGGCGTAGGTTATGCCGTCGATGAACTGAACCTGAGCGATCAAATACAAGTTGTCGGGTTTGACAGCAATGTAATCCTTGCTGATATGTTAGAGAAAGGCAGAATTGATGCCCTGATAGTACAGAATCCCTTTGCCATCGGCTATCTCGGGGTTGAAAATGCCTACCAGCTGATTAAGAAGAATAAAGATACGAACTCCGTCATCTATACGGATACTACCCTGATTACACGCGAAAATATGTATGAAGAGTCTAGCCAGCAGATATTATTCCCTATCGATAGTGAATAAAAACAAGGAGCGCAAATCACAAAATATTGTACAATGTTCATAAGAATTCGAATTCCAATTTTTATAAGTATATGTAATAATATACATATCAGTTGAGACAATGCAAATCATTTGCAATTGCAGACGGATAATAAAAGAAGGAGGATGACTGATATTATACTATAATATCAGGAAAAATTATTATGAGAAAAATTAAATCAGCTCTTGCGCTCATTCTTACAGCAACCATGGTTTTATCATTGGCAGCATGCGGTAAGACAAGCACAACAGACACAAGTACAACAGGGGAAACAGCAACAGCAGCACCAACAGCAGCAGTTACAGCAGCTGCAGTTGCAGAAACAGTATCTAGCGATGCTAATGTAGGTGTTTTCTATTATAGCTTCAGCGATACTTACATCGCAAGTGTTAGAACAGCATTAGATGCACAGCTTGATACACTGGGCGTTACTTATCAGAACTTTGATGGTAACTCCAACCAGACAACACAGAATGAGCAGATTGATACAGCAATCAGCCAGGGTGTAACCTTGTTAGTAGTTAATATCGTTACTTCCGGTTCTGCAGATGCTTCTCAGTCAATCATTGACAAAGCATCTACCGCTGGTATCCCAGTTGTATTCTTTAACCGTGCACTTGCTCCTGATGGAGAAGACGGACCTGTACTTGCAAGCTATGATCAATGTGCATTTGTTGGTACGGATGCTCCTGAAGCAGGTCATATGCAAGGTAAGTTAGCTGGACAGTATATTGTTGATAATTTTGATGCACTTGACTTAAACAAAGATGGCAAGATCAGCTATGCAATGTTTAAAGGTCAAGAAGGAAATGTTGAAGCTATTTACCGTACACAGTATGGCGTAGAAGATGCTAATACAGTTCTTGAAGCAAATGGCAAACCAGCTCTTGTTTACTTTGACAGTTCTAACACAGACGGTTATCAGGTTGATCTTGACGGTAACTGGAGCGCTACTGCATCGAACAATTACATGGTAACAAATCTTGCTCAGTACAACGAAGCAAACAATAACATGATAGAAGTTGTTCTTTGCAATAACGATGGTATGGCAGAAGGCGTTATCTCTGCACTGAATGATGCAGGTTATAACTTAGGAACAGCTGATTGCGTAACAATTCCTGTATTTGGTGTTGATGCAACAGATGCAGCTAAGAGCTTAATCGCAGCAGGCAAGATGACAGGTACCATCAAACAGGATGCAGAAGGTATGGCAACTTGTATCGGTACTCTGATCGGAAATGCAACTACCGGCGCAGAATTATTAGCTGGTACTGACAGTTATACAAAAGCAGCAGACATTACGAACAAGATCTATATCCCTTATGCTACTTATACAGGTGAATGATCTAGTAATGAATTAGTGGATAGCAAAGAAACAGAATGATATAACTTATAAAACAGCTGAGCGGGTTATCAGCTCAGCTGTTTTTTTGATTTGAGAAAAGTCAGCTCAGCCGGCTTTTTTTATGGTAAAATTATGATATGGTTTTGAAATGAATAAACGAAATCTATTGTACATCAATAGTCTAGGAGGACATGAATATGGAGCATGATGTTCTATTGCAAATGACAGACATCTGCAAAGAATTCCCTGGTGTTAAAGCATTAGATCGCGTATCACTGACGGTAAAAAGAGGTACAGTTCATGCACTGATGGGTGAAAATGGTGCTGGAAAGTCGACACTGATGAAGTGTCTCTTTGGTATGTATTCGAAAGATGAAGGTCAAATTGTTTTAGAGGGTAAAGAAGTCGATTTTAAAAACTCTAAAGAAGCATTGGAAAACGGTGTGGCCATGGTTCATCAAGAATTAAACCAAGCCTTAAAGCGCAATGTCATGGATAACATCTGGTTAGGCCGTTATCCGATGAAAGCCAAAATTGTTGTAGATGCAAAGAAAATGTATGCAGATACAAAAGCAGTTTTTAAAAGTCTGGGGATTGATGTAGATCCCAGCCGTATTATGAGTACAATGCCTGTTTCACAACGGCAAATGGTAGAAATAGCAAAAGCAGTCTCTTTTAATTCTAAAATAATTGTATTTGATGAGCCTACCTCCTCCTTAACGGAACAAGAAGTAGAGCATTTATTCCGAATTATCAATATGCTGCGTGATCGTGGCTGCGGAATCATATATATCTCTCATAAAATGGAAGAAATACTTCGTATATCCGATGAAGTTACAATAATGAGAGATGGAGCATGGATAGCAACAAGACCTGCGAAGGAATTTACAATGGAATCCATCATCAAACTGATGGTAGGACGTGAACTTGACAGTCGTTTTCCTGAGAAAACGAATATTCCGGGTGAAGTCGCATTAGAAATTAACAACCTATCAGGAATGTACTCAGTATTAAATGACGTATCTTTTAAGGCTAGAAAAGGAGAAATCCTTGGGTTAGCAGGACTTGACGGTTCGGGACGTACCGAAACGCTGGAAAGTATTTATGGAATCGCAACCAGAAAAAGCGGAACGATTACCTTAAATGGTAAAAATGTACCAAATAAAAATGCAAAAGAATCAATTAAAAATGGATTTGCATTACTAACTGAGGAGCGACGTGCCACCGGTATTTTTGGAATCATGAGTATTCGCGATAATACGATTGTTTCAAGTCTGCCGAAGCATCTGAAGGCACATCTGTATCTTAGCAATAAATCAATGATGAAAGATACGGAATGGGCGATTAATGCGATGCATATTAAGACTCCTTCCCAAGAAACGAAAATTAGATCTCTTTCGGGAGGCAATCAGCAAAAGGTCATCATGGGCCGCTGGCTATTGACAAATCCGGAAGTCCTGCTGCTGGATGAACCGACCAGAGGTATTGACGTAGGAGCCAAATATGAGATTTATCAACTTATTATTGAATTAGCACAAAAAGGTAAAGTAGTTATTATGGTTTCTTCTGAAATGCCGGAACTGTTAGGAATCTGTGACAGAATTTTAGTAATGTCAGGTGGACGTTTAGCAGGTGAAGTCGATGCAAAGGATACGACTCAGGAAAAAATTATGACGCTTGCTGCAAAATACGCATAAAGGAGGTCGCGAATCGTGAACGCAATTAAGAAAATTCAAAACCAGTACTCAGACTTTAAAGGAATGGATAAAAAAGATAAAGCGAATTATATAAAGGAATTACTAATTGAGAATTCCCTCTATATCTTGGTTATCATCGCAATTTTTTATACCTATACTCAGAATCATCGTTTCCTTTCAACTTCATCACTGGTTAATATCGTCAGCTTGTCTGCGGCAAACTTACCGATTGCCTGCGGTATAGCAGGAACTATTGTTTTAACCGGTACAGATTTATCGGCAGGTCGAGTCGTAGGACTTACGGCATGTATATCTGCTTCTCTATTACAGGCAGTTACCTATGCGACAAAGATGTATCCGAACCTTCCGGTCGTTCCAATACCGATTGTTGTTCTGGTTATCATCATCGTCGGTGGAATTGTCGGTCTGGTCAATGGTTTCTGTATCGCCAAATTCAAGCTTCATCCATTTATCGTTACCTTAGCAACCCAGTTGGTCGTATATGGCGCCTTACTGATGTATGTTATGGTAAATGGAAACAATGGTCAGCCATTATCCGGTTTGGATTCTTCCTACAAGAAATTCATTTCCGGAAGTATTCTTTCTATCGGTAAAGTAGCAGTACCTAACTATGTATGGTATGCAATTGTAGTCGTCGCTATTATGTGGTTTATCTGGAATAAAACGACCTTCGGCAGAAATATGTTCGCAGTTGGTTCGAATCCGGATGCAGCGAATGTATCCGGTGTTGATGTTGCGAAAACAACAATCCTCGTTCATACGCTTGCAGGATGTATGTATGGTATTACCGGTTTCATAGAAGCAGCACGTATCGGCTCGAATACAGCAAATACAGGCTTGAACTATGAAAGTGATGCAATCGCAGCCTGCGTAATCGGCGGTGTTTCCTTCGTAGGTGGTACCGGATCTATTAAAGGTATCGTAATGGGAGTGTTCCTGCTCCGTATTATATTTGTTGCACTTAACTTCCTGTCCGTAAATGCGAATCTGCAGTATATCATTAAAGGACTCATCATTTTAGTTGCCTGTGCAATTGATATGAGAAAATATCTGGTTCGTAAATAAATGATTTTGATTTATCTGGGTGCAATTCGAAAGAAATGCACCCTTTTTATCATCCTATAAT
>JBASOB010000292.1:0-12653 GCA_049657865.1 Mobilitalea sp. | reverse complement strand
CAAGAATCGACTGATTTTATATTTTTCGCTTGCATTCATTTACTTTTTATTTTCTTTTATCCGAGGATTGCCGAAAAATTACTTCGACGCCGATAAAGATTACTTCCTTCGGGAAGTTAGGGTTTTGAATTCTCCACATCAATTGCTGAACCAATCTTCTGCCAAGTCTTTGATTTCCGACCCGAACAGTTGTTAAGAAGGGTTCTACCTGTGACATTCCTTCCACATTATCATAACCGGTTACCGCAACATCTAATGGAACAGCAAATCCTCTGTTTTTCAAACATCGAATTACGTCAAGCGCAATATCATCATTTGCGCAAACAATTGCCTCCGGTATATACGCAAATTCGGACAATGCCTTCTCCACCTCTTCTGTTTTATAGAACTTATGAGTAGGATGATAGCTAGCGATGATGGAATCATCTGCAGTTAATCCTGCACTGTGAAGTGCACCGACATAACCCTCATAGCGGTCGCGAATCGTCTTGCAGTAGGTAATGTCTCCGATAAATCCTATCTTTGTTAACCCCTGCGATAATAATTCCGTTGTAATCTTCCAAATACTTTGAGAACCTTCACATACCACAATATCACCGTAATGTGCGATTATGTCTAAATTGCTTGGTGCATCTAAGAATACCACCGGAGTATTCTGTTTCATGATCTGTTCTACATAATCCGTACTAAAAACGCTTAATATGATAATTCCACTTACCTCTCCCTGTAAATCCAGTGGAAGTACTAAGTTTTTCTCATCCTGTTCACTAATAAAGTTAAACTGCAGCTTGCAGCCATATTTATTTAATTCATCCGAAATCCCCATGATAATACTATTCCAAAAAACAGAAATCTCTCTTCTTGTCAGTACCACAATTGTTTTCGTGTCATCTGTCTTGTTCCTTAGCTTAAACTCATTGAGCACAACCGGCGATAACTTAGAATATCCCATCTCATATGCCTTCTCAATGACTACGTATCTGGTTTCGTAGGATACCGTGTCACTATTGTTCAAGGCTTTTGCTACCGTATTCCTGGATAGATTTAATTCTTTTGCAACATCCTGGATTGTTACCTTTTTCATAAAATGCCCTCTTCTCCCATATTTACATATGTTTGTATATCGGGTCTACTCCCGGAAATACGATACTTCCAATTAACACATGTCGTGCATATCGTGTACATTATGCATGATTGCATACTTTTTGCACAATTTATTGCATAATCGAAGTTTACTACTATTTCTTCTTTTGTTCAAGTAAATTTTATGGGCACTGCAATTTTTACCTGAATTATCCAAATTCAATGTATTTTTCTCCAAAAAATATGCCAGCGCAATCATACCGCTGGCATATAACAAGACACTTAATGATGAGGTTAATTATTGATTCAACAATTCTAAATTTCTACGGATCAAATCACAGCGCTGTTCGACGCATTCTACGGAACGAAGCGGATCAGTCGGAGTATTGAAGGTGTAATCCATCAATTTATCAATAGTGGTAGAAGCAACATGCAGTCTCGTGTCCGAGGAAGCGTAATAGATATAAACTTCGCCGCCCTGCTCTACGATTGCACCATTCGTAAATACTACATTGGATACATCTCCAACTCTCTCAATTCCATTCGGAGCAATGAAAAAGCCAGAAGGTTCTGCGATCACTTTACTCGGATTGTCTAAATCAGTTGCAAATACATAGATGACATAACGGAGCCCTGCTGCCGTGTTACGAACACCATGCGCAATATGAATCCAACCCTTTTCTGTCTTAATAGGAACAGCACCGGCACCATTCTTGGCTTCGGTAATCGTGTGATAACGTCTTCTGCTGGTGATAATCTCCTGCTCTATTACCGCATTGTTGATATTATCGCAGAATCCAATCCCTACTCCGCCGCCGGAACCCGTCTCTATAAAGCTATCCATTGGCCTGGTATAAAACATATATTTTCCATCTACGAATTCTGGATGAAGAACAACATTTCTCTGTTGTGGTGAATCTAGCGTCTTTAAATTGTTCAGTCTGTCCCATTTCTTTAAATCCTTGGTTCTGACAATACCCGCCTCTGCTACTGCAGCAGATAAATCATTCGAATCCGTGTCTTTGCTTTCAGAACAGAATACTCCGTAGATGTAACCATCCTCATGCTGGGTTAATCGCATATCATATACGTTGGTCTCATTCTGACAAGTATCCGGCAATTCCACCGGATAATCCCAGAAATGAAATCCATCAACTGGGCTGTCGCTTTCCGCAACTCCAAAGAATGATTTGCGGTCATTGCCTTCAATTCTGGCAACCAGGTAATACTTGCCGTTTAATTTAATGGCTCCTGAATTAAATACTGCATTCACTCCTAATCGTTCCATAAAATAAGGATTGGTTTCTTCGCTCAAATCATATTTCCAGTAAAGCGGTATGTGCTCATTGGTTAACACCGGGTTCACGTAACGATCATAAATTCCATTGTATACTGTGCTTACTTCATTCTTTTTATTGACTAAATTTTCGTACTTCTCAAACTCTTTATCATAATTTGGATGCATCGATATTCTCCTTTATTATCAAAATTCTATTCCTCGGTTAATTACTTCAAAACACATTCTTCCATTGTGGTAAGGGCATTTCCATGGTCCGACGATTTCTTTTGTAGTAATAGGGTCTCCGTCTTTGTATAACTCGTTAAGCCATTCGGATCCTTCTCTGGTATCTATCACATATTCTTTAATATAATCCCAGATACCGGCGGCACTAGCTAGATACTCCTGTTTCGTATTATCTTTTTGATATGCATTGATAAAGCCTAGAACCGCTTCGGCTTGAACCCACCACACTTTCTTGGTGTCAACTTTACCATTTTCACATTCGTTGAAGATAGATCCATTATCTCTTGCCGTTTCATGAACATGCGCTGCTAATTCTGTGGTAATCGGTGTAATGAAATCTATATATTTCTTCTCTCCAAGAATTTCTACTGCACGGTCCACCAACCAGGAGGCTTCAATATCATGACCATAGGAAGTTAAATCAATCAGTGAATTCATCTGATCATCAAAGAACACTTCTAGTCTTCTCTCTTCTGAATTATAGATTTTATCAGCAAAGATATCTAACATCCACGCCATCTCTTTTGCTGTTTTTTCACTCTTATCTACTCGGTAAAGTTCAGTATATGCTTCTAGCAGATGAAGTAAAGTATTCATTGTTCTAGTTGCCATAACGCCATTTTCAGATAACTTTTCATTCGAATCCGGCTTAAATTCGCGATTGAAAGCTTCTAGATATCCAATCTCGTCTCTTGCGTAAGTTTCGATCTTATCCACGAAAGAATATGCCAGCTCTAAGGCTTCTTTATCATTAGTTGCACCATAATAAGATGCAAGTGCGTAAATAGCAAAGGATTGATTATAAGTATGCTTCGTATCATCCTGAGGCTTACCATCATAGGTTACCGACCAGTATACTCCGCCATTTTCTTTATCATAGAAGGCCTTCTTCAAGAATTCATAGGCATGAGTTGCATATGCGAGACATTCTTCATCCTGAAGAGTAGTATACGCATTTGCAAAGAACCATAAAGTCCTGCTGTTTAATATACACCCCTTATCTGCTTTCTGGAACAATCTTAGTTGATAGTCCATTTCTCCATAAAATCCACCGTGTTCTTCATCTTTCATATTCTTCCAAAAAGGAATAATATTATTGATCAGATGATTTTTAATCTCTTCTACCCTCATTCGGATAACCTCCCCCAATTTTGCTATCATACGATATTATTACATGCTGTACTAAAGATGCGAAACGATCAGTTCCATATTACCCTTTAAAGTATAATTTCCGTATTCAGAAGGAATTATGAAATGATCTCCTTTGCTTATGAGGTTCCCATCTATTTCACCGGAACCATCAATTACACTGACGTTTAAAAATTTGTGATTATGATCAAAAAGATGCTCACCGTGAACTCTTATCCTTTGAACAGTATAGAAATTACAGCTGATTAATTCTTCCAAGTCATAAGCATCCTGTTTCTTTGTGATTCCTCTCGAATTGTTATCTACGTGTGGGCAACCGATGACATCAATACTCTTCACAATATGAAGTTCTCTTGGTTTGCCATGTTCAAGCCGTCCGTAGTCATAGAGGCGATAAGTAATATCACTGCTCTGCTGTGTCTCAAGAAGTACGGTTCCTGCCATAATTGCATGCACGGTACCTGGATCAATCTGGAAGAAATCTCCCTTCTTGATTGGACGAACTCGAATCAGATCACTCCATCTGTCATTCTCAATCATTTCTCTCAGCTCTTTGGTATCTCTTGCGTTATGCCCGATAACAATCTTCGCATCTGGTTCGCAGTCTAAAATATACCAGCATTCTGTTTTACCGAGTGCGCCATTTTCCTTCTCTTTGGCATAGGTATCATTTGGATGAACCTGTATACTTAAGTCTGCTTTGGCATCGATGATCTTAATCAGTAAAGGAAATACATCTCCTTCAGCTTTACCAAATAATTCTCTGTGGTTATCCCATAACCAGCTCAAAGTTTTTCCTTCAAATTCACCATTCTTTACTGTAGCGTCACCATTCTTATGTGCACTGATTGCCCAGCATTCGCCGGTGTGGTCAGTTGGTATCTCATATCCAAATTCTGTATGTAATTTGTCGCCACCCCAAATCATAGATTTGAAGACAGGGGCTAAAAACAATAAGTCTTTCATATACTATTTCCTACCTTTCGTTTTACTAAGGGCACAAACAAGTTATGAAAATATGCTTTCCCTTCACCCTTAAGTATTGAAGTAGATTGCCACTCTTAATGATTGTTTTCTGCTCTCATTCATAACAGAGCTTCATTGATTAATATTTTAAGTTATCGTTAACTTTATTTTAAAGTAAGTAATATCGTTTGTCAATGATTTCGTTGTTACTTTTCAATTATATTATTTATTTATTGCTATCCTGTTTTTCTTCATAGGCGATTGCTGAATCACGCAGTACGATTCGTCCGCTGATGACTTTTCTGCTGCTCTCAGCCGCAGGATTCTTAATTCTTCTTATCACTGCATTCACGGCCGTCTCTGACATAGCTTCAACATTCACTTCCATCGTAGTGATGGCCGGAATGCTTAAAGTCGCATAAATATAATTGTCATACCCTACGACCGAGACATCTTCCGGTACGCGAAAGCCTTCTTTCTTTAAAAGCATAATAAAACTATAGGCTACTTCATCACAGTTGCAGACAAATGCGGTCGGCATAAGAGTCGGAAGCTTGATTTCCAGGAACTTCCCGCGATCATCTCTGTCACTGATAATCCAGTCTTGATTGATCTCCAGTCCGTTCTGATGCAGCGCCTTATAATAACCAATATAACGGTCCATGATGCTGCTCGTTGAATTCACATTCCCCACAAACCCTATCTTCTTGTGTCCAAGAGAAATCAGGTGATTCGTCAGTGCAAATGATCCATAATAACTATCACTTACAATTGTATCCGTATGGAAATGGTGGTCACTGAAATCCAAGAACACATAGGGAATATCTGCTGCATCGATTCTCTCAAGATAGTCATGCGCCATCTGTCCTAGGATAATAATACCATCTACTTTATTATTCAGCAGGATATGGGGCATTTTGCATTCCTTCTCATCCGCCTCGCTTACTACCTCAAGGATTCCAAAGTAACCAATTTCAATAAGATCCTTCACGATTGTCTGATACATCTTCGAATAGAAAGCACTGTCATGCATAAACTGTTCCGCAACTAAAACGCCGATATTATAATTTTTACCCTCTTTCATACTTTTTCCCAGAAAGTTATAACGGTATCCCATCTCATCTGCTTTCTGTTTAATCTGAGATCTAACCGTATCACTGACACCCTCTCTATCCGATAATGCTTTTGAGACTGTCACCGTGCTGACTCCCAGCTGCATTGCGACATCTTTCATTGTAATATTCTTCCCCATGTTTTTATCCTCTCACTTTAAACAATTTTATTTATTATTTTATTTATTACTTTCCTATATCTTATAAATATTAAGTAAATTAAACCTCTTTTTCTATTATATGCAAATAAAGGAGTTTTTACAATATACATAATGATAAGAAACAGGTCCTTCTCTTATGCCATTTCGACAAAAAAGCAGGGTAAGCTAGAAACCGTTATGCTCCCCTTAACGTAGACAGTTCAAATAATAAAACTGTTATCATAAGGAGGAACCTATCAATTTCTCAGCTTTCTCTGCTTTAGGTTATATTTTCTTTTACCTACCACACTTGATCCCGGTTACATTGATATAATATCTAGTAGTCGTTCGGTTTAAAGCTAAGAATCAAAGCATTGGTATCTAGTTGATAGGATATTACATCCTTTGTCTTGTATACAAATTGATTACTGTTTACTGTAAATCCGTATTTTTCTACGTCAGCAAATACATTCAGCATCATATCATCGCCAAGCAGCCAGACATTGTTTCCCATTTCATCGTCGATACATAGGAAGCGAACTGTCTCAAGGATTGCATTTAGGTATACGTTCTGCTCAAAGTCAGAGGCATACGTTGTTCGCCAGGAAGGAATCACAAGATTTATCGTCTCTTCTTCAATCGATAGTTGATATCCTGGTGAGGTTTTTTGTCCGGTAACCGTTAATGTATTATTCGGCGACCAGCTCATTCCATAAATAGGTTCCAGCGCTTCATTCAAAACCTTTATATTCTGATTAACCGTAATTGATTTATCATAAGTCACTCCTATCCCATAGATGGCACCCGGCAGCTGTACATTACCCTTTTTATTCACAACTACTTTAAGATTCGCTTTTAGGTATTTGGTCAGTTCAGGAGTCGTCGGAATATCAGAAGAATTATCCTGTGCCTTCACCTGCAAAGTCACAATCCCCTTATACCCCAGCTGAGCATAATAGTCCTCATCAGAGAGCTTGTGGTAATGGTAATTAATCAGGTATTTCAGCGTACCAGCATGAACAACATTAGATTTCGTGTCGGTGTCATAATAGCACTTATATGCCGACGTCTTCTTAACGCCTTTCGCTGATTTACTGGAATAGTAATAATACGTCCTGCTGCCTCTTATATATACTAAGGATTTTCCGTTAGCTGGATTTGTGATTTTAAGTTTCTTTGTTGTCTTGCTATAGGAATACTGAAATCCTATTTTAGTACAGAGGGCTTTTGACTTCAGCATGAGATTTGATTTGGGTGATATTACTATCATATCCTGCAGTATCGCTGAGGTATTCTTATTGTTTGTAAAAACGACAGTATAAGGAAACGTAGATTTATTATCTGCTATAGAAGCAGCTCCAGCAGCTAATGCAATCGTCATCGTCTTGTATTCAGTTGATTCTGTTTCTTTCGTATTAGAAATAATACCAAAGATAAAAATAGTTAATAAGAATAATAATATAAGTCTTTTCGTACGAGACATATACACACTTCCCCCCTGCATCTTATTCTGCTCTTAAGGTAACGCATACTAATTCCGAGCGATTATTATATCTTGGAAACCACGCATCCCCAAGGCCTCTGCTCGATATCATCGTGGCATCCTTCGTTGTATATAATCCATTGTCATAATCCGCTATCAGTCCTCCATTGTTATCAAGCAGGCCTCCAAGGAACGGAATACGTATGATTCCACCATGGGTATGTCCTGACAGGATCAGATCATAACCTGTAGCGCTAATGATTGGAAATGCGGTGGCATCATGGTAAAGCAAAATATTAAATTCTGCAATACTCTCATCGGGTTTATTCAAAAATTGCTTAATATAGTAGATATCTTCATATGACTTACCGTAAATGCCAATTTTAGCATTTCCGATCGTAATAACATCATATGCATCATCCAGGAATACTACTCCGTATTTATCATAGTATCCAAGGAGTTCCTGATAACGTTCTAAATTATCTCTCTCATGATTTCCTGAGACTGCATACATCGGATATCTTCCACTTAATGCTGACAGTAAATCCTCCACCGGTGACAGATCCTTATGACTGCCATCTATCACATCACCCGTAAAAACGATCAGATCAGGCTCACATGCATCGATACTGTCAATCAGTTTTTTCTCATTCTTCCCAAACTCTTTGCAATGGAAATCAGATAAGAAAGCGATTTTAAATTGATTGAATTCCTGTGGCACTGCAACATTCTGATAGGTATAATATGTCGTTTCAAGCCTAGAATAGAAGCCATATAGCAGAAAAATAATTATGATGGCAACTAAGAAATAGCCTTTTTTTAATTTATTCTTTTTTATCATCATGTATACCGGATATCTCTTCTTTCCAGAATAATGTTCCACAAGAACACTTTCTATTACATTACTTTAAATTACATTCCTGTACTTTCTTCTCCTCAATCCGAAGTTCCCTGTCACAGTACTGCAACACTGACTTTCGATGTGTAATTAGGAGGCAGGTAGGTCTCGGAGTGATCTTTTGAATTTCCTGCAGTACATATATTTCCGTCTTCTCATCAAGTGCTGAGGTTGCTTCGTCTAAAATCAGGAACGGAGCTTTTTTAATCAATGCACGCGCAATCGCAATTCTTTGAGCCTGCCCCTCTGATAATCCATGCCCTTTTTCTCCGATTACGGTATCAATTCCATAGGGAAGCTCGCTGACAAAAGAATAGGAGGAAGATTGTTTTAATGCTTCATAGATTTCCTCGTCCGTTGCATCTAATTTTCCCATATAGATATTTTCTCTTATTGTTCCGCTGAACAAAGTATTTCCCTGAGGAACATAAGCTAAAAACTCTCTGCTTCCGGCATTTGCCATCTCCGTATCGCCTTTATTATTCCAGAATTGTATACTGCCCTTATTATTACTCATAAATGACATGATCAAGCGAATTAAGGTTGTCTTACCGATACCGGAGGCTCCTATAATAGCAACAAATTCACCCGGATAAATAGTAAATGAGGTATCTTCAAAAATAGTATCTTCTGAATATCCAAATCCCAGATGATCCACCTGGACGCCAATCTGTTCCGAATCAATATTATATTCTGCCTTTTCCTCAAAAGGAATATCCTGCAACTCCCTGATTCTTCCCGCCGATGCAAGTATTGAGACTAATTTAGGAATCGTCTGCGCTAATGCTATAATCGGAGCCTGGATTCGGTTGACCAACGTCAAAAATATTGACATGGTTCCATAAGTAATCGCCGATTTTGCCAATTGAAAAGATCCTAACGTAAAAGCTCCGATATAACCAAATTGAAAGGTCAAGGATAATATCATCGAACTTAAAATACTTAATTTATTCTTCTTATATACCCAGTAAAACCGTTCTTCTCTCAGCTTAGCAAGGCGGTCTACTGCATGCTGCTCATTAGCAAAAGCCTTTACGATCAGCAGATTGCTCAAACTTTCCTGTAGATAGGAACGATAGGAGGATTCCGATTCCTGAACTTTCACTTGCAGCGGCTTCAGCTTTCTTCCAAGAATCATGCTGACAACTCCAGCCATAGGAGCTAATAACAACGCAAATAGTGCTAGTCTTGGTTCATAATAAAAAAGTGTGCAAAAGGTGATCAGCAGTTCTATAAAAAGTTGAATAATCATTGGAATTGTAACCACGACTCCATCTGCAATGATTCCTGCATCGCTTGTCAGACGTGTCACAATATCACCGGTATGATACTTTTGTACATCCATCCAATGTGAATTGATTATTTTCTCATATAACTGCTTCCGTATACCAAAGGAGTATTTTTCATTCAGCATTACGGACATCAAATCGCTAATTACCTTAATTACCTGATTAATCAGTACAATTCCCACATAAACAGCAATCGCCCACAGAATCATCCCGCCACCCGTAGCAGCATCTATGATATTCTTTGAAATCACAGCCAATACTACTGATGATAACGTCGTGAGCAGTCCAAGAAACATCACTATTAAAATTTGAGGTATAAATGGTTTCGCATAAAGCATGATCCATGAAAAATGACTGGTCTGATTCTTCCAATCTTTAAAAAACGTAATTAATTTTTCCATTCTCCGCACCATTTCTTTCGTTACAAGGATTTGTATGATATTGTTCCATGTCGCGTCCATCAATTGAAGGAAAAGTAGTACCACAGGATGTCATTTTATTGTCGTATTCATTTCCATTATTATAACTTAAATCTAATTATTCATCAAGGAATTTTTTCCATTCGCACTAACCCAGATGCCTTTCCTTTTAAGTCGATTTATATTTGCTCCTAAAATTATATTTTTCTTCGGTAGTTTGACAGTTGCATAAAGAAAAAAATGCTGAAAGCCTTGAAATAGGCTTGTTTTTTTGTCAAATTTGTTACATTAATATTGCGCATTTTATCGCATTGTGTTATAATAATAGCATCAGGAGGTGTTTTGCTATGAGACTTAATATAACCAAATCAAAAAATGCAGCTTCACTTTATGTGGTGAAATCCATCTATAATCCTAAAACCCAATCTAATTCTTCTAAGATTGTTGAAAAACTTGGAACTGAAGAAGAACTCCGAAAAAAACTTAACGGCGCCGACCCATACGAATGGGCCAAGGCCTATATTAAAGACCTAAACAAAAAAGAAAAAGAAGAATCACGCAAAGTACTCATCCCATTTACACAATCAATGGAAATCGCAAAGAATGAGCAGCGCTCCTTTAATGGAGGATATCTCTTTCTTCAGCGGTTATATCATGATCTGAACCTTCACCAAATATGCAATACGATTTCTGACAAATATAAATTTTCCTTCAACCTCGATTCTATCCTTTCAAGACTGATTTACGGAAGGATTCTCTTCCCTTCATCCAAACTTAACACCTTCCAGCTTTCCAGTACACTTTTGGAACAGCCTGATTTTGATCTTCAGCACATTTACCGAGCCTTAGAAGTCATTTCCAATGAATCAGATTTTATTCAGTCAGAGCTTTATAAAAACAGTCTTGCTATTTCTAAGCGTAACGATAAGATTCTTTACTATGACTGTACCAACTACTTTTTCGAGGTTGAACAGGAAGACGGAATCAAGCAGTACGGTCCTTCCAAAGAACACAGACCTAACCCGATCGTAGAGATGGGGTTATTTATGGATGGCGAAGGAATCCCACTTGCTTTTAGTATCCATAGTGGAAATACGAACGAGCAGCTGACTCTGCAGCCCTTGGAGAAAAAGATACTTGAGGACTTCTCGCTTGCTAAGTTTGTTGTGTGCACCGACGCAGGACTTTCATCCACGGATAACCGCAAGTTCAACAATCAGGGGGATCGCGCATTTATTACCACCCAGTCTGTCAAAAAGCTGAAAAAGCACCTGAAGGAGTGGGCTCTGGCTCCAGGAGGCTGGCATCTGGACGGAATGCCCGGGATTTTTGACATCAGCGGGATAGAGGTATCGGAAGAGGTCAGGGATAAATACAGGGACTGTACTTTTTACAAAGAACGTTGGATAAAAGAAGACGGCCTAGAACAGAAGCTGATTGTTACTTTCTCCTTGAAATACAAGGAGTATCAGCGGCATATCCGCAACAGACAGATTGAACGTGCTACAAAGCTTCTTGAGACAAAGCCTTCCAGCCTGAAGAAGTCCCAGCAGAACGACTATAAACGTTTCATCACCAAGACGAACGTAACGAAAGACGGAGAAATCGCCGAAAAAGAAGTCTATAGCGTAAATCAGGATGTAATTACAAATGAGGAGGCTTATGACGGCTTCTATGCAGTCTGTACCAACCTTGAAGATGATGCTCCTGCCATTACGAAGATAAACCATAAACGTTGGGAAATAGAGGAATGCTTCCGTCTGCTGAAGACGGACTTTAAAGCAAGACCCGTATATCTGAGCCGTGATGACAGAATAAAAGCGCATTTCACGACATGCTTCCTGTCTCTGACTGTCTACAGATATCTGGAAAAACAGTTGAAGGAGAAATTCACAAGTTCAGAAATCATCAGCCAGCTCAGAGATATGAATTTTTATTCCATACCTGGAGAAGGTTACATTCCGACCTACACCAGAACTGATTTCACGGATGTGCTGCATGATTCTTTTGGTTTCAGAACCGATTATCAGATAGTAACTACAAAGCAGATGAAAAAAATATTTAAAGATACAAAAAAGTAAAAAACATTGCGCGATTTTTCACAAAAGCGAAAAGTCTGGATTGCCCTCTTTATAAGGCTTCCCAGACTTTTTTCTCTTCCAACTGTCAAAGACAGGATTATATCATGAGATTATAATAATGTCACTAGGTATTTTGTATGAGTTTTTACTTGTATTTTGTATGAGTTTTCACTTGATTATTAGGCATAATTGACCCAGGTCGGGTCGGTAGTTTGACAGTTTAATAAAGAAAAAAATGCTGAAAGCCTTGAAATAGGATTGTTTTTTTGTCAAATTTGTCACATTTATATTGCGCATTTTATCGCATTGTTTTATAATAATAGCATCAGGAGGTGTTTTGCTATGAGACTTAATATAACCAAATCAAAAAATGCAGCTTCACTTTATGTGGCGAAATCCATCTATAATCCTAAAACCCAATCTAATTCTTCTAAGATTGTTGAAAAACTTGGAACTGAAGAAGAACTCCGAAAAAAACTTAACGGCGCCGACCCATACGAATGGGCCA
>JBASOB010000291.1:0-7623 GCA_049657865.1 Mobilitalea sp. | reverse complement strand
CCTTAAACAATTTCAGGGAGGTGTAGGGGTATAGCAATGTATTCCGTCAAGCGGGTCTGCGAGAACGGAATTGTCCGATATAAACATACAGATATCTTCTCATCTGTATGTTTAAAGCGAACAGTTCCCTCGCTGACCCTCTTTCGGAATACATGCTACACCCCTGCGCCTCCCTGAAATTTCGTAACCTCCCATGTTTCACGTCACGGTCTTAATCACTTGACCTTATTCCCTTGCTCATGTTTCTCAAACCCTTTTCTCTCTGCCTTATCCCACCCACCAGGTTTCGTAAGCATTTGCAGGAATGCACCCACTCTCCAAAAGCTAAACAACTGTCTTGGTCCAAAGTTTTCAATAATTGCATATCCTATTAGAATTAAAACATCCTTCGTCTTAAAGTTCTTCATATTATTTTCAGCTATTAGTAAAGACGAAATTGAAACTAATGTTCCCATAAGAACCGTGCAGACAAATAGAAATAATACTAGTTCCTTATAAATCAGTCCAAAAACGAAAGCTAGTAACACCATAATATAACCCTGAAACTCAAACATCGGTCCAACCATTTCAAAGAAAAAGAAATATGGCATAGCCAGCATTCCGGTTCGTCCATACCTTGGATTAAAAATTAAGACATCATGAAAATTCAGAATATCAATTAACCCCTTATGCCAGCGATAACGCTGCTTTTTTAAGGTCTTTAAATCTTCTGGCACTTCGGTCCAGCAATTAGCATGATAACTATATCGGATTTTAAACTTCAATCCCATCTCCCTCATTAATCTAGTAATTCGCACCACAAGCTCCATATCTTCTCCAACGGTGTCCTTTTCATATTTTCCGCTGCTTGTAAGATATCCGCCAACACTGATTACTCTTTCTTTACGGAAAAGTCCAAAGGCACCGGATATAATCAGTAAGCTGTTGAGTCTCGCCCAGCCAAGCCTTCCGGCCATAAAAGATCTGATATACTCCATTGTCTGGAACCTTGCAAGTCTATTTTGCGGAATCTCGATTTTTTGAATTTGACCCCTTTCAACTTCGCATCCATTGATAGGAAGAATATTTCCGCCAAGTGCCGGTGTTTCAATATTTTCATCTAATGTAAGAGACGCTAGCTTGAGCAATGCATCCTCCTCCAGAAGAGAATCTGCATCAATACCGCAATAATACTCTTTTCCCGAGATATTAATCCCTGTATTCAGTGAATCTGCTTTACCACCATTCATCTTATCGACTACGATCAATTTCGGCAGTGACCGATTCATATAGATACCACGAATCGGCTTTGTTTTTAACCGATCTTCATATAAATAATCAATTCGCGTCAAATTAAAGTATTTAATAAGTATTTCAAGTGTATTATCTTTCGAGCCATCATTCACAATTATAAGTTCATAGTCCGGATATTTTAAGTTAAGTAATGAATTTGCACTTTCTATAATAGTTTTCTCTTCATTATAAGCAGGCGCTATGATGGAAACAGAAGGCAGCATTTTATTCTTAAACAAAAGTGAAACATTTTTTATTGACCACATTTTTTCCAGCTTTTTTGACTGAATAAAGGAAAGCAGCAACAAGAACAAATAAATAAGATTAATCGTAATCGAATAAAAACCAAGATAGTAATTAAATTGAACGATATATGTCCCAAAACCCTCAACAAAAGTTGCTTTCTGAAGAAACTCCTGGAATACGAACAGATACAGGAGCGGCGGCAAAAAAACGCAGACTCCCAAAGTAATATACAGGGTTCTTCTCAGCTTTTTATCTTTTTCAATTTTGGGGGCAATTACATTTTCTTCAATCGGTAATAATCCACATTTCTTAAGCATTCTTTCATTTAAATACTTTCTAAGCTCAACTTGAAGTTTTTCATCTTCTTTCAGCAAATCGATTATGATAGCAATCAGTTCATTTTCAATATCAACATCTTTGTTTTTATTTAAAAAATCGATTATTTCACTATTACGTCCAAGCATTAATATTTCTCTTATGATATCAGTTGCTATTTTTTTATCATTCTTAGATAATTTCAGAATAAAATATTCGATTTTTCCGGATAGTATTTGAGCCAATTCTTTTTTTACGACCAAATCTTTTTCTTCACGAAAGGCCTTTGAAATTTTAGATAATACAATTGGATACGTCTCAATAATCATTGATATTGCATTGCCTGCTGTTCTTGCTGTATCAGAATCTCTTAGAAAAGTGATTAATTTATCAGTACGATCACCCATCTGCCTATTAGACAGAGCTTTAATTGCAGCATTTTTAATCGTGACATCTTTCGAATTCAGATATTCTTCCTTATCCAGCTCTTTCGGATAATAAGTAGCAAGTACCTCGCAGGCTTTATATATAAGGCGGGTATAATTTTCTTCTGCTTTAATACTAACAGGCATAATCTGATATTTATGGCAGTAATACTCCCTTTTCACCTGACCATGAATTGTACAGTAATATGCTCTGTTCGTTGCGGTATGATGGGTACAGTTTGCACAGCATTTCACCCCGGTATTATAATATTCTGTTATCCTTTGGATATCTTCTTCTCTATGTTGCAGCATAGTAACAAGAAAATTCCGGGCATTTTCTGAATAATACATCGAAGCATAATCAATGATTAATTCTCTCATTTCTATATGTTTACTGTTTTCAATCATTGGAATGAAAGAATTGAATTCATTTCCAAAATCAGCAATCAACATATTTACTTTTGTTCGATAAAAACGATGGCTGTTAATAAGAGAATACGCCAGAATTGGAATTGATTCATTGTTGCCGATATCTGTAATCGCATTGGCCATGTAAAGCTTAACTGAAACATCTTTTTCCTTCAGAATTTTCTTTTCCAGGCCTTTCCTGGCGGTATCAGTTCCTAATAATCCAAGAGAAGCTACTGCTTTTAGACGTACCAGCTTTCTAGGTGAATATAATTTTTTAAGACTCTTCTTTTCTATTTTTGAAATATCAATCAACTCTTTAAGCTCATTATCTTTCGTCTGATCCAGCTGTACTACCTGTCTGAATTTATAATAGTCTTCCTCCGTAAGATGTGCTTTTCGTTTTTTACTATATTCTTGAGGATTAATTAAAAATTTATAATTTTTCAGTTCCTTTGTTTTTTTGTTATTAAAGAAACGGTGCAGAATCAGCCATCCTGTCATAAGAAGATCAATGCTAATAAAAATAACCAAAATGATTAACCACAATTTAGCGTTTATACTCATCGATTGGCATCTCCTTTAACTATAATATTAACTACGCCAATAAATTCTGTTAACATAAATGGTTTTTTAAAATAATGCTCGATTCCCAGCATAGTCGACCTTTGAACCGAATTGTTATCTTTTAAATAGGATACGATCATAAATGGTATTCTTTTCGTAAGCGATCCTTGAAGCAGCTTCTCTCTGAGTACGAATCCATCCATTTTAGGGAGCATGACTTCAGACGCAATCAAATCTATGTGCTCATTTTCTGCTATATTCCATGCCTCTTCTCCGTCTTTTGCTGAAATCACCTGATAACCTTCGTTTTCAAGATAGTTCTTTAATACTTCTATATTAACGATATCCGTATCCACCAGCATAATTTTCTCTGCCCCTGCTTCTTCACCTTCCGCATCTGTTACCTCTTCACTATAAACATTATTTTTCCCTCTCTTCTTCGCCTGATTTAGTCTCTTCGCTGCAGTTTCATAGAAATTCTCTTCCAGATTATTATCATTCTCTTTTCTGACCTCATCAAGCGTCACAATTCCAATAGAGACTGTCATAGGTTCTATAAATTTCTTTGATTTGAATACTTCATTTCTTATCAGCTCAGCAAATTCTTTGGTTTTTTCTTTTGTCGTATGCTGACTAAAAAAAGCAAACTGAGTATTTCTTAAGCGAAAAATCAGATCCGAATCAATTTTGAGGCTATCCAATAAATAAACCATATTTCTCAAGGTATCATCAACTTCATTTTCTCCATAAGAATATCGTATTCTGCCCATATTATCAGGACTGATTATAATTAGTCCTGGATTTTGTTCTGACTCCTCTTCTAGAATTTTAGCTATGATATCATCCGCATACTTACGAAAGAAATCATAATTATAAACTCCTGTAATTGGACAACGGACTAAGGTATCACTGACACTCGTAAGATTATTTTCCAAATGCGAATTTATTTCACGAAGGATTTCATTTTCCTCATTTGCTTCCATCGCTTTTTTCTCAATTTTCGTAAATCTTGATTCATATATCAGTGGCATATGAAGATCATATTCATTAATTAAAGCCTTAATATACGGTTCTAAAAGTATAATCCATTGCAGTCCTTTTATGGACAGCATACGGTCCATCATAATATTAATTAAATTAGTACCTGTGTATTTATAATCTATCACTTCAAAATTCTCATCGATAGTCATCTCAAGTCCTTGAAATACTTCCAGAACTTCTTCCTTACCATATATTGAAATAAGACGCTTAATAATACTAGTGGCAAAGAAGCGTCCTTTCCCTGTTTTTATCAATTGTTTTCGGACCGGCTTTAAAAAAGATCCGCACTCTAAATCGCGTAAGGTTAATATACATTCATGAACATAGTCTTTAATAATAGAACCATGCTGTGAGGCAATCATGTCAATATCCATCTTTAAAAACATTTCCATTGCTGCATGCAGAATTTCATTAGAAGGCATATAGTGTTCATGAAAGGTTTTCATCTGTTCCATATAGTTTTTATCCGCAAATAAGGTCCAGCGGTAGGAAAAAGCTCCAAATAAATCACTAGAAAACAGTGTTTTGGACTGTATGTCATATGTAGTAATGGCTCCAGCAAAATGTAAGTAAGGAGTCTGAATAAACTGCAAGGTACGTCCTGATTCCAGCACCAGTTGAAAGTTATTCTTATCAACCAAATAATATTTTGACTTTATTCCATAATATTTTACGATAGTTTGCGTTCTCCAATGAGTAACTATCGTAAAATTTGCACCTTTTTGTTCAAGCAGCGGAACCGCAGAACAAAAATCCGGATCTTGATGGTGCAAAATAACATATTTAATTTTATCAAGTGGTATGATACTGCATATATTCTCATATACACGGTCAAAATCAAGCGGACTGCCGGGATCAATCAGTACTGCTTCTTCCCCGTCCACAATTAAATAGGGATTACAATTCAAACCATCAATCTGCTCTCCACTGCCAACCCAGTAAATCCCCTGAGCAATTTCCTCAACTTTTGATAGCAACATATGTATTCCTCCTAATTCGATATCATTATTAATAAATCAAATCAATATACTTTATGTAAGTTTTGTATTTCTTTTTTCGCACTCTGAAGATGTTCTCTTCTTTCTATATATTAAAACGATTCCACCTTACGTCATCCCAATACCTGGAAGAACAAGGAACGAGCACTCCTGTGCGCATTTCGCAGTTCTTCTGCGCGAAGAAGCAATTTCTTCTCACAAATATTAACAGGATACTATCTTTACAACATTCCAGCACCTGGAAGAACAAGGAACGAGCACCCCTGTGCGCGTTTCGCAGTTCTTCTGCGCGAGTTCTTTCTTCGCGCTGCGAAGATGTTCTTTCTTCGCACTTTTACAATATAATCATATATCAATTTGTTACATTTTTCTATCTATTTTTCATTAATATCAGATATTTCAGTACTATTTTTACAATTTCATATAATATTTCTTTTATTCCTTTTAACCTTATAAAATCTCGTTAAATTTTCTATTCAGTTGTATCTACTCTCTTAACTATGTTATAATTATAACAAATAAATTGAAATAAGAAAGGTGATTAATTATGCTTACGCCAGAACAATTTTCAATCACGGATTATCTCAGTAAAACCTATTCCTGTAGTTGCGGTAAAGAACATTCCGTCCCGATCCAGCAGATTCTGATTGAGGACGATGCAATTCTTCAAGTACCTAAATTAATCTATGAATTAGGTTATAAAAAACCTTTTTTTATCTATGATTCAACGACCTTTTCTATTGCAGGACTTAAAATCGAAGATTTAATGACAAGTTCCAACCTATCATTTGGCAAATATATTATTCCCTGCGCAGAGCCTACTCCTGATGAAGCAGCCCTTGGTGAGTTGTTGATTCATTTAGATCAATCCTGTGATCTGATTGTTGCAGTCGGCACAGGCACCATCAATGATCTCTGTCGTTTTCTCAGTTATAAGCTTCAGCTTCCTTATATGATTATTGCTACTGCTCCCTCGATGGATGGTTTTGCCTCAAACGTAGCGCCGCTCATCGTAAATCATATGAAAACCACTTATGAAGCTCAGATTCCGTTAGCTATTCTGGGAGATACTACTATATTAAAAGATGCTCCCATGAAAATGATAGCAGCAGGAATCGGAGATATTCTTGGAAAATATACCTGTCTGTGTGATTGGAAAATTGCTCATATTATAAATGACGAATATCATTGCGATGCAATTGTTACTATGGTGAACCAGTCTTTGCAGACTGTAGTTGACAATATTGATGTGGCGAAAAGCAGAAATCCTTCCGGTGTCAAAAGTATTATGGAAGCACTCGTACTTTCCGGAATTGCAATGAGTTATGCAGGTAATTCCAGACCAGCTTCTGGCAGTGAGCATCACCTGTCCCATTACTGGGAAATGATGTTTTTATTTGATGGCAAACAACCTATTCTTCACGGAACAAAAGTCGGAATTGGAACAATCGCAGTTTTGAAAGCATATGAACTATTAATGGCACGAAATATTAATTTTGAAAAAGCAAGAAATCATGCTACCTCCTATTCGAAAGAACATTGGAACACTTCAATAGAAAGTGCTTATAAAGAAGCAGCAACCGCTGTAATTGCTTTAGAAAACGAGATTGGCAAGAATAATCCCGCTAATGTATTACCCCGCTTAAATCGTCTTGAAGAAAGTTGGAGCAGCTTGAAACAAATCGTTGCCGACCTTCCTTCCTCCGATTCCATCCGACATATTCTGTTATCCTTAGATGCTCCAGCTTCACCGATGTCCGTAGGAATCGATAAAACAACCTTTATGAATAGTTTTCTCTATGCGAAAGATTTACGAAATCGTTTTGGCTTACTGCAGATATTATCTGATTTAGGATTAACCGAAGAAATTTCAGAAGAAGTATGGGATTATTTTCAAAAATAATGAATTAAACAAGAACAGGCGAATCCATATCAGATTCGCCTGTTCTTGTTTATAAAAAGGAGCGAGTCTTGGGGGGGCCTCGCTCCTTTTACATTTATGAATTTAAAATTTTATAATATTTTTTTTAATTATTTATTATTACTATTTTGATTTCTTCTTAAGAACTACAGAACCAGTTCCAAGAGTAGCTGCGCCTAATCCAAATAATAATGCCATAGAAGCAACGCCTGTTTTAGGTGTAGCACTTGTTGATGTTGATGTACCGGCAGCTTCATTCATTGTAGTTTTAACTTCCTCAGCTGTCAAAGCGGTATCATAAACTTTAATATCATCAAATAATCCTTTGAATTTGATATCCCAGCAATTAATACCAACATATGCTTTGCCATCTACAAATGTATCAGATGCAACAGGACCTTCACCGATTAACTCACCATTAACATATAAC
>JBASOB010000290.1:0-2065 GCA_049657865.1 Mobilitalea sp. | reverse complement strand
CTATCCTCCAGGCTTTCGGTTACTGTTCTTGAAGCATTGAAATCGCTCATGGCTATAGTAAGAAGAACCAGGCGATAATCATCTTTCACTAGAAAATTACTCGTAAATGGATGCTGCAGTGAAAGTTTTGATATAGGCAGCAAACCCAATGCTCCAGGATGAATGATAAATTCCTGCTCTGCATATAATACATTATATTGTATATTCTGATAAATTATAGTTTGTTCGAATTCCATTTGGATTCCCCCATCCCAACACAAAGCTCCTATTCATAATAGAAATTATTGTGTTTGTGACAATAGCAAATCATCTCTTACCTAATTGCTTGGGCAATGATTTACTAATTATTTAGTTATGACAGATTCTACACAATTATGCATCAGCATAGCGATTGTCATTGGTCCGACACCTCCTGGAACTGGCGTGATTGCAGATACCTGTACCATCACGTCATTAAAATCAACATCACCGCAAAGCTTATTCTGTTCATTACGATGCATTCCGACGTCAATCACAACGGCACCTTCCTTAACAAATTCTTTCGTCACATAGAGTGGTTTTCCGATTGCAACAATTAAAATATCAGCTCTCTTTGCTATTTCTGGAAGATTTTTCGTTTTGGAATGACATATTGTAACGGTAGCATTCTCCCGAAGCATTAAAAGAGCCATAGGCTTACCGACAATATTACTTCTCCCAATGATTACACATTCTTTTCCTTCTATTTCGATATTCGAACGTTTCAATAACTCCACAATACCGGCCGGAGTACAGGAAACGAATCCTTTTTGTCCAATGCTTAACGCACCAACACTTTGTGGATGAAAACCGTCGACATCTTTTGCTGGCGAAATGGTCTGAATCACTAAATCTTCATCAATATGTTTCGGTAATGGTAACTGAACTAAAATTCCATTCACTGCATCATCTTCGTTTAATTTATTGACAAGAGCAAGAAGCTCTGATTCCGTTGTACTTTCGGGTAGTTCATAAGCGAGGGATCTGATTCCGATATATTCACAGGCTTTTTTCTTGTTGCCTACATAGACAGCCGAAGCTGGATCGTTGCCAACTTGAATGACAGCTAAAGTAATAGTAATCCCATTTTTAGCAAGTTCTGCTACTTTATCCTTAAGTTCGTCTTTAATTTCAGCTGAGATTTTCTTTCCATCAATAATGAATGCCATATAATAACTCCAATCTGATTTATTTACTTTGGGTTACGTTGTTTTCAGGTTTATTAATTCCTATATATTCTAATATATTCGCCTAAAGATAACAAGGGAAATTTCCGATTTATCGTTTTATGGAACTTTATATTATCAACTTGATGAAGATCTAAGATGTAAAACACCCATAAATCTATTTGGCAGATACCGGTAATAACAAGGCGGAACGACTGCAGCTGTTCTGCTAATACCTGTATTGATCAGAATAAATCTATGGGTGCTGTTAAGATATCGACGATATAATTTTACATATAACTTAATTAATCCTTGCATATTAAGATTGTAATATTATTATTACTAATATTAGTTTTAAGTATTAGTCTTTATCATACTATCCTCTATATATCTGTTTTAAGTATTAGTCTTTATCATACTATCCTCTGAATATCTGTTTTAAAAATATTATCCTCTGTAATAATTGATAAGGCAGCCTTTTAAGATGATTTCTCTTTCGTCATCCGTTAACTCTCCAAGCTTCATTGTAAATTCTTTCATATCTTTATTTACGATATAGGCTTTTATTTCAGAATGTTTCTCTTCAACGGCCTTCTTGATATCTTTGACAAAGATATAATCGCCTAAAGTAAAAGGAAGCTCTTCCTTTAACAGGAACGGAAGCATACCCCAGTTTATCAGATTGGAACGATAACGCTTGGTTGCATATTCATTCGCAATATTAGCAAATCCGCCAAGAACCTTCTGACAGCTGGCTGCTTGCTCTCTTGCAGAACCATCTCCAGGTTTTACAGCATAAATAGTACTGCCAACTTGGGTTGTTTTGCTGTCAATTACAAATTTCTTAGCAATATTATCGTATACTTCCTGTAATTCTGGAT
>JBASOB010000289.1:0-1870 GCA_049657865.1 Mobilitalea sp. | reverse complement strand
CCTCTATCCGGCTTCACTGCTTCCTCGATGGTTTCGCTTATTAAGTGGATCGCTTCTAGGGCGTGAACATTGGTAAGATGAGACTCCGCATTAGACACATAGGCTTCAATCGCATGAGTAAGTGCATCCATGCCGGTGCATGCCGTTAAATATGGATCCATCGTCATTAGGGGTATCACATCAATCAAGGCAAGATCTGGTACTACCTTTTTACTGATAATTGCTTTTTTAATTTTATTAGTGGTATCACAAATAATAGCAAACTGAGATACATCCGCCGATGCTCCTGCTGTAGTTGGGATACAGATAAGAGGAGGTCCCGGAAGATTAATTTCATCAACGCCCTCATACTCCAATATGTTTCCCCCATTTGTTGATACAATACTGATTCCCTTGGCACAGTCAATCGAACTTCCTCCGCCAACTGCTATAATTAAGTCACATTTCTCAGCGATGAATTTTTCTGCTCCTCGCATCACCTCATAATCTCTCGGATTAGAGGTCACTTGATCAAACATGCAATAATCCTTAACACACTTGTTAATTTCCTCAATAATGTCAACAAACCACGGATAGGAAGGCAAATTACTGTCCGTCACTACCATCGGCTTCTTTGCTGCAAAGTGCACAATATATCTGCCAATCATAAGTCTTGCATCCACCCCGGTAACAATCTCCGGAGCAACAAATTTCCTAAGTTCCATCGTAATATTCATATTACCCAGCACCCCTTTGCTTAGTAAGATACACTATAGAATTATCATATATTTGTCGCTTGCTTTTGTCAAATGTAATTCATGTAACAAAATGACCACTTAATAAAAGATTAAATGGCCATTCTAGTGTGATAATATATTATGTAATTTCCTTCAGCCAAACATCTCAACAAATTCATCTTCTGTAATAATAGGAATACCTAGTTCTTTCGCTTTTTTATTCTTTGAGGATAAAGATGTGCTATCGTTATTTACCAGGTAGCTTGTTTTATTAGTTACACTTCCTGTAATTTTACCATTTGCCGACTCCACATAAGCTTTGAATTCATCTCGGTTTTTATATCTATTCACTTCTCCTGTAATTACAAAAGTAAGTCCACTGCATTTTCCATTCAGATCAGCTTTATTCTCCACCTTTTTAATCGTCACTTCTTGAAGCAAGGCTTTCAGAGAAATCTCATTATCTGGATTCTGATACCACTGCGTAATCGAATTCGACTTCTCCGGCCCAATACCGTCAATATCTTCGAATCCCTCTCCATTATAGAGCCTATTCAGAAAATTATCAAATCCAATTATTCTATCAATCTTCTTTCCTGCATCTGTTCCAATCAAAGGAATACATAACGAATAAATAAAGTTAACCGGATTTACGTTTCTGCTTTTTTCGACTGCCTTCTCCATGTTTTTATAGGATTTTTCGCCGAAGCCTTCCATCTCTTTAATGGTATCCGCATGCTCACTTAGATGGTAAATGTCAGCAAACTTAGAAATAAATCCTTTGTTGATGAACTTCAGCATTGTCTGAATTGATAAACCATCAATATCCATTCCTGCCTTACTTACAAAACGAGTAAAGTTCTTAACATGTTTTGCCGTACAATTTGGATTTGTACAGTGCAGGGTTTCTGTATTACTCTTAGGACTAATTCTGATTTCCGTCTTAGCATGACATACCGGACATTCACTCGGAATCTCAAATTCCCCTTCTGATTTCTTTACAGAGATACATTTTGGAATTATTTTATTCGCCTTAATAATCTCAAGAATACTTGTTTTCCCTATCCCAAGGCGTCTCATCTCGCTGATGTTGCAAAGGGAAGCTCTTGTTACCGTAGTTCCTTCCAGCTGAACAGGTTTAAATACAGCTACAG
>JBASOB010000288.1:0-1979 GCA_049657865.1 Mobilitalea sp. | reverse complement strand
GCTCCAAGTTCGTTGCCTAGAATTACAGCTGCTGCATTACAGATACCAAAGAAGAATACCATCGTCACCTGTTCAACCGAACCTGTAATCGTAATTGCCGCCATTGCTTCCGTTCCCATTCTACCATATACCAAGGAGTACATCGTCACTCCCAGTCCCCACATAAATTCATTTGCGATTACGGGTGATGCGGTATAGAGGAATTTTTGTAAAAATGGTCTATTCAGGAAAGCGACTCCATTTTCCTTAAATTTATCATACTTGGTATGAATAAAGTCACCGACTCCATCATCCCCGACCTTATGGCTGTAAACAATAATCAACATTAAACCGCACTCAACGACTCTTGCTATTACAGTTGCCAATGCCGCTCCGGCAACACCCATTCTTGGTGCACCAAAATGTCCAAAGATAAAAGCATAATTCAGAGTTATATTCACTGCAATCGCAATCGAAGTGATAAAAACCGGTAATTTCACATAATTCATGCTTCGCAGGATAGAAATAAATACATTGGTGATAGCAGTAAGCGGATAACTAACTGCAATCACAACCAGATATGCCGCTCCAATTTTAATTATTTCTTTATCCGGTGTAAATATACTCATAACAAAAGTTGGGAAGAAAAATCCAGCGATAAGAAATAACATAGAGCCGACAACGCCGATTAAAAGCGACATTTTAAGTACTCTTTTGATATTCAGCATTTCTCTTCTTCCATAATACTGAGAAGCTAAGATACCTGATCCGCTACATATACCAAACATTAATAGTGAGAATACGAAGAAAACCTTATTCGCTAAGCCTACAGCCGCTAAAGATTCATCCCCCAATCTTCCAATCATTAAGGTATCCACCAGATTGAGCAGATTATTCAATAAATTCTGTAATACGATTGGTATCGCAATCGTAAAAGTTCTTTTCATAAATACTTTATCCTGAAGCATTTTTTTAATTTGGTTCATGACATCACCATGTCAAATAGCAGTTATACTAATTGGCCCTTCTTTATCGTTCATAAAATTTATCTGTATATTATATATTAACTTAAAAGTTGTCTCGCTATAGTGCATACTTTATCCTTTAATAAAAAGCTGTCCCTCTATAGCAACGAGGCTATAATTAGGACAGCTCTAAAAATTGGTTTTGAATAAATTACTTTCTTAAACCTAGACGTTCGATCAATGCACGATATGATTCGATATCGGTTTTCTTTAGGTATTCAAGTAAACCTCTTCTTGCTCCAACCATTTTAAGAAGACCTCTTCTTGAATGATGATCTTTTTTATTGATTTTTAAATGCTCTGTTAACTCTGTGATTCTCTGTGTTAAAAGTGCAATCTGTACTTCTGGCGAACCTGTATCTTCAGGTGTTCTTCCGAAGTTAGCAATGATTTCTGATTTTTTGTCTTTTGTTATCATAATATAATTCTCCTTTTCGTTGAAAACGCCTAAAACCAAGAAAGAGGTCGGAGTGTCCAATTTCTGAGTAGTGGCTTTATCACCTATGTATAGTAACACATTCCTGCTTAATTGTAAACGTTTTTTTGATTTTTGATTGTGTCAAGTAATTATTGGCAGTTTCTCATTCAGTTTTCTAAGCCTTCATTTTACATGTATTTTTTCTGATTACATAGAGAAAGAGTTCCAGCTTTGTGCAGGCAAAGGAGCTGAATCCAAACCAGGCACAAGAGGAACTCTTTATGCCTAGTTTATTCTATTCAAGACAGAAAATCAACAGTTTTTGTATCACAATAATAAGCACTTCCTTTTATGCGAATGCCCTTATCAGTGCTTTTCTGGATCCGGTCATCATTGCATCCCTTAATGCAAAATGTCCCTTTTGAATATTTCCGTCCTTGTTGCCTTTCCCGTCCTGCTTCGGTGCTTTCGCAGCGCTTAATACCTCCATTACCTCGTTCAGTCTTGCCGCCATAATTATTCCGTCCGTATAGCGTTCTATCGTATCGTAGAGGGTT
>JBASOB010000287.1:0-3698 GCA_049657865.1 Mobilitalea sp. | reverse complement strand
GGGTATGGGGACTGAGATGACAGTCATGTTAATGGAAAGATATGTTGAAGAGCGGAAAACAGGAAAAAATAAATTAGATGCCATGATTCATTCAGTTATTATGATAGGTAAAGCAATTGTGGCGTCAGGTCTTACCACTGTAGGAGGATTTTCTGTACTAATGTTATCTGATTTTGTGATATTAAAGGATTTTGGCTTAATGACAGTAATCAATATATCTCTAGCATTATTATGTACTTTCATTATATTGCCTCCAATTATTACATTATTTGACCGATTCCTTTTAAGTAGGAAAGAAAAAGAAGCTATCAGGGATATGAAAAACCCAGTTGTACAATAGATAGAACAAAATGATTTCTAGAAGAGAATGCTTAACTTATTATTAAACCGAATATGCAGAAATAAGATAATTGAGAGACTGTAAATAATCTATGATTATCAAACCACCTGGGTAGGTAAACATCAAAAGAGATAACTGAAAAGTTTCAAGTATTACTTTATACAGATGCCTACTCAGGATAAGATGGCGGACTGCAGTAGATATATTCCCTCTGATTTTTCAAAAGTAGCCAAAAACCGGTCGACATGTTTCCGTCTACCGATAGCCATGGATATGTTTCCGAGAACTGACAGGTCGAAAGACATCAATGCTATCCTCTCGAGCCACGTGGAGACGGTAGTATTGATGTCAAGGATAGAAAAGCAAGAGTGTAGAAACGTTAGTAAATAAGCACTTGCCGTGATTTGAGATCTGGTTTTCAGACAGAAGGATAATCACGGTTTTTTGTTTTGCGGGAACTTATCCATGAACGGAAAAACGCAAGATTGTGTGGACATTATTGTTTTTGAGCTGCTGAGTTGACGATATTACTGTCAAAAACGTGTCGAGTGGGTAACATTATTGTAAAATGGGGTTGAGTTGACTGACGCATTGTAACATGACTCAGTATGATGTATCAATAAAGCATTACATTAAACATTAATTGCAATATTATCAATCAAATATATTGACAATATAATCCTATTCGTGCCATAATATTAACTAGATTTGTAAATTTACTGAACGGAGGACGATTATATGATAAAAAACAATATTGAAAAAGATATTAAAATAAAATGTGTTGAAGCTGATACAACACAAGCTGCTTTGGCTGAAAAAATAGGAAAAACCGTACAGTATGTAAATCGTATCGTAAAGAAAGATGATGGTGTTGTAAATAAAACCTTTATTCAAATGATGGAAGGATTAGGTTATGACATTAGACTTACCTACGAGAAAAGGGAGGAGAATGACAATGAATAAACAGCAACTGGCTTCCACGATTTGGCAATCGGCAAATCAAATGCGTTCCAAGATAGAAGCAAACGAATACAAGGATTATATCCTCGGTTTTATGTTTTATAAGTACCTTTCAGAACGTGAAATTCAGTTTTTGAAAAGCGAAGGATATAAAGATGTCGATATAAAAAAAGTCACTGAGGAGGATATCCAACTGGCAAAGCACATTCGCCAGAATATTGGATATTTTATCTCATATAACAATCTGTTCTCTACATGGCTTGAAAAAGGTGATGATTTTAATATCTCCAATGTTCGAGATGCTTTAAATGCATTTGACTTAAACATAGAGGAAACTTATAAGAAGATTTTTGTGAATATCTTTAAGACTTTGCAGTCTGGTCTTTCTAAACTGGGTGATACAGCCCAAAAACAGACCAAGTCAGTGAAAAGTTTATTAAAGCTTATTAGAAGAATTCCTATGGATGGAAAACAGGATTATGATATTTTAGGATTCATTTATGAATATCTCATCAGTATGTTTGCAGCAAATGCAGGGAAAAAAGCTGGAGAGTTTTACACACCGCATGAGGTGTCAATTTTGATGTCTGAAATTATAGCAGAGCATTTAAAGGATAAAGAGCACATTAGAATATTTGATCCAACATCTGGTTCCGGATCTCTACTCATAAATATAGGTACATCAATTAGTCGATTTATTCCTGGGGAGAATAAGGTAGATTACTATGCGCAGGAGTTGAAGGAAAACACATATAACCTTACTCGAATGAATTTGGTTATGCGAGGTATTAGTCCTGCAAACATTAATGTACGAAATGGCGATTCATTGGAGGATGACTGGCCCTACTTTGAAAATGACCAAAACAGAGAGCAGACTTATCGGCTGGTCAAGGTGGATGCAATAGTTTCAAATCCGCCCTATTCTCAAAAATGGGACCCAAAAGATAAAGAATATGACCCTCGATATAAAGAGTTTGGCGTAGCTCCAAAAGCAAAAGCAGACTATGCATTCTTGCTGCATGAGCTATATCATCTAGAAGATGATGGTATTATGACCATTGTTTTACCGCATGGGGTATTATTCCGTGGTGGTGAAGAAGGTAAAATCAGAGAAATGCTTATCGAACGAAATCACATAGAGGCTATCATAGGTTTACCAGCAAACATATTTTTTGGAACATCTATTCCTACGATTGTTATGGTGTTGAAAAGAACGCGTAAGGATTCTGATGTATTGATTATTGATGCTTCAAAAGGATTTGAAAAAGCAGGAAAAAACAACAAACTTCGTGCCTGTGATATTAAAAAGATTTCAGATGCTGTGAGACTCAGACAGCCTATCGAAAGATATGCAGCTTTAGTGACCAAAAAGAAAATACGTGAAAATGAATACAACCTAAATATTCCTAGATATGTGAACTCTTTTGGTGATCCAGAAACTTGGGATATTCGGGCGACTATGTTTGGTGGTATTCCAATGCACGAAGCTACATTGCTTAAAGAGTATTGGGATACATTCCCCGGTCTTTTTGAAGCACTATTCAAAGAGGTGTCGGAAGGTTACTTAATGATTCCACACGAGGACATCCAAGATGTCACATTAGAGGTTCCTTCCATCGAAGAATACAGACAGACTTTTGCTATGAGTTTTGATGGTTTTTATAAATTTTTGCATGATTCTCTCATCGAAGATATTTTGGATGTAAATGTGCAAGAGAAAAAGGACGAATTGTGTCAAGAGATTTTTAATCGAATTGCTCAGGTCAAGCTCTTGGATAAATATAGAGCTTACCAAATCCTATCGGAGAATTGGGATGTTATTGCGGCTGATTTGGAAATGATACAGGGTGAAGGGTTTGAAGCGATTTTCCAAGTTGACCCCAATATGGTTATTAAAAAGAAATCAGATGACGATGATGAAGTGCCAGAAGTACAGGAAGGTTGGAAAGGCCATATTCTTCCTTTTGAATTGGTGCAGAAAGAAATACACACAGATGACCTGAATGAGATTATCGCTCTTGAATGTCGTTTGCGTGAAATTACTTCTATTTATACTGAAGTTTTAGAGACATTGGAAGATGACGAACTGGAAGGAAGCACAGTGACTGAAGAAAAGGATTCTTTTGTTGCGAAGGAAGTCAAAATTTTTGTAGCAGAGGCATTAAAGGATGTTGATAGTCCTGAGATTGCAGCTCTTCAAAAATATCTAATGATTTCTAAAAAGAAGGATAAGTTGGATTATATAGCTGCAAATGATGCAGTTTCGTGGGATGAGATGAATACAAATAAGGATGGCACTTATGGTAAACCAACTGTTGAGAGTCGTATTGCTCAATTGCAGATGGAATATGATTTCCAAGAGGGTTCTTTTGAGGCGAAGATGAAGCAAGTGTTTATG